>JBJKQE010000209.1:0-11370 GCA_046705645.1 Ignavibacteriaceae bacterium
AAAAGAATAATAGAAATAGTAAATTGAAATACTACAAGCCCGCTTCTCAGCAAATTTCCTTTGTTACCGGCAGCTTTCCCTTTTAAAACTTTTACAGGCTGAAATGAGGAAAGGAAAAATGAAGGATAACTTCCCGCAGCTAATCCTACAATTACTACAATTAAAAATACTATAGGTATTATTAACCAATTATTTAAATAGTCTGTACTTAGCTGTTTTCCAGCTAAGTTACTGAATGCCGGAATCAGCAATTCCACTAATGTTATAGAAACAAGTACCGATATTAATGTTAGTAAAAATGATTCTGCTAGAAATTGTTTTATTAATTGAGGTCTGTTAGAACCTAAAACTTTCCTTATTCCGACTTCTTTTGATCGGGTAGATGAACGGGCAGTGGAAAGATTCATAAAATTTATACATGCTATAAGAAGTATAAATATCGCAATAATTGAAAAGATAAAGATATACTTTATATCACCATTTGATTCCAACTCATGATCTAAATGCGAGTAAAGATGTATTGAAGTAATAGGTTCTAAATAAAATTTATACGCGTTGCCTTTTTTCTGCCATTCATCATAATGCATTCCCAAAGCTTGATATAACTGAGGCCCGGCATACTTTTTTACAAGATCCGGAAATTTTGCATCAAGTTTTTTTACAGATGCACCTTTTCTTAAAACAATATACGTGTAAAAACTATTGTTGAACCAGAACGGACTGTTTCCAAAGGATGCACTGGACATTGATGCAAACATATCATAATTAAAATGTGAATTAGGAGGACAATCCTTAATTACTCCCCTTACAGTATAAGGAGTACCGTCTTCAAAATTCATTATCTTATCAATCGGATCTTCATTTCCGAAATATTTTTTTGCTAACGATTCAGTAAGGACAACAGTATGCGGCTGATTTAATGCAGTCTTCGGATTACCTTCAATAAAAGGCATTGTAAAAACATCAAACAAAGTTGAATCTGCCCAGAAAAATCCGGTTTCGTTAAATACATTGTTCTTGTATCGAATTAACATGTTTGCAGTCGGCATTATTCTGGTGTAATGCAGAACTTCCGGGAAATCACGAACCAGAGTGGCACCCAATGGAGGAGGAGTCAAAGCCATGTTTAATTCTCTACCTTCTATTTTAGCATCTGCTTGAACTCTATAAATTTGTTCATAATTTTTGTTGAATTTATCGTAGCTAAGTTCTTCGCTTACGTAAAGCATTATCATTATACAAGCTGTAATACCTATTGCTAGGCCTAGTATGTTTATTAGAGAATAAGCTTTGTATTTAAGTAGATTTCTTAAAGCAATTTTTAAATAATTTTTTAACATAATTTTTCTCCTTTTAAGCTATAAGCTATCAGCTTTCTGAATTCAGTCAAAACTGATAGTTGGAATCAAAATGCTGAAAGTTTAATTCATTCATACCTAAAACTCTTAAACCGACTCGTCATTCGACTCATCGAGCTCTTCGTATTTCGATACTACTCGTATCGTAATGCTTCGACAGGATTTGCAGCTGCTGCTTTATATGCCTGCCAGCCAACTGTAAATAATGCTATAAATAAAATTAAAAAGCCCGATAATGCAAACACCCACCAATTTATTTTTGTACGATAAGCAAAATTCTGCAGCCATTTGTTTACTGCTAACCATGCAATTGGACATGCTAATACAAACGAAACCAAAACCAGCTCAATAAAATCTTTATTCAACAAACTCATTATATTTATTACCCCTGCCCCATGAACTTTTCGTATACCTATTTCTTTCCTGCGGGCTTCAGATAAAAATACTGCAAGTCCCAATATTCCTAAACAAGATATAGTGATTGCCAGAAGTGCGAACATAGCTATTACATCTCCGAATTTTTCATCTTGCCTATAAATCGAATCAACCCATTCATCATAAAATTGATATTTAATATGGTAATCCGGATAAATTTCCGCCCATACTTTTTTGATGTAGTTCATAGTTTGTCCTGTACTTCCTTTAGCGATGCGAACATTCATATAAAGTATCGATGTATTATCGGTAAATAAAATAGCAAGCGGTTCAATTGCTTTATGCATGGATGTAAAATTGAAGTCATTTACAACCGCTATTACTTTATAGCCTCCTATTCTGCCGTTATTATATATTTTATTCTTCAAATTATCCCAGCCGAAATACTTATATGCGGTTTCATTAATAAAACAAGTTTTTCCAAAATCGCCTGGTTCTAGTTTTCTACCTTTGATTATATGAACCCCGAAAGTATTGATGAATGAAGTATCAGCCGTTATTATTGAAATCATTTTATCTTTCCCCTTTATCCCGGATCCCATAGTCTCATTTATTTCTCCCGGAACCCCAAATGTAGCACAAATATTTTTTATCCCCGAATAATTTTCCAGCTTATTTTTCAATACGGTTAATTTTTGATTATTATGTGGAATATCCAAGCGAAGCAATTGTTCTTTATTAAAACCAAGATTTGTATACTTCACAAAATTCAACTGCTTTTGAATTACTATAATACAGATGATTAATGCAGCAGATATAGTAAATTGAAATACGGTTAAAAAATTTCTTAGATAACTCTTCTTCTTATTTTTAAAAAAATCACCCCTGAATATTCTTGCTGCGCTAAAAGAAGAAAATATTAGTGCAGGACCAATACCCGCAAGTA
This sequence comes from Ignavibacteriaceae bacterium, assembly GCA_046705645.1. Taxonomy (GTDB): domain Bacteria; phylum Bacteroidota; class Ignavibacteria; order Ignavibacteriales; family Ignavibacteriaceae; genus FEN-1297. Next base: position 2,680 of record JBJKQE010000209.1, read on the forward strand.
TACCGATTATAAGAACAGAGAAGATAACTATTAAATTTACAGGGAACTGTAAAAGAAGCAGCAAACTTAAATGGATACCTAAAAAAGCATTGAAAGCAGGCAGAGTAATTTCAGTTATACATGAAGCGAAGAAAAATGCCATAATTGTAACGAGGATCGCTTCGGTTAGGAAGAGAAATATTATTTCCTTCCGTCCGGCTCCTATTGTTTTTCTAATACCGGTTTCCTTATTCCTTTTATTCTGCTGAGCCGCGTTAAGGTTAATATAATTTATTACTGCAAGTATTAATACTATTAATGCAATACTAAAAAGTAATTCCAATAATGCCGGATTCCCTTTTTTATTGCTGCTGCCTGTAGTATTATCGGACAAATACACATTGGTTAAAGGCATTAAATTGATCTTTTTTATATAGGGGTAAAAAATAGCTGCATTATTATTAAACTTTGAAATTAGCGACCTTAAATCTAAATTCTTTTTAACCATAAGATAAATATTAAATGGATACCTGAAAGAACTACTATCACTGCTGCTTGTGCAACTGAAGCTAAATTTAAATTTATTATTTTGAGCATTTACCAAAATGCTTGCATCAACACTCGAGTTATCTGGGAAATCTTTTATTACGCCGGATACAATTAATTCCAGGCTATTTTCAATTTTAATTTGTTTTCCAATAGGATTAACTTTCCCAAATAATGTTTTGGCTGTGCTTTCGGTAATTACAACCGAATTAAAATTATCGAAAGGCTTTTCGGGATTACCGTAGACGAAAGGAATTGTAAACATTGTAAAAAATGATTTATCTGCCGACATTATGTTATTAACAGTTAAAGCATTATTTAAATAGCTTGTACCTATCTTCATTTTAATGACTTGTAAATAGCAAGCCTCTTTTATTTCAGGAAAATTATTCGTAATTATTCCGGCAACTCTATAATCAATACCGCTGGAATTATTTTGAGTATCTATTAATTTGTAAATTTTAGAAGCATTCTTATTATAACTGTCGAAGCTTTTTTCGTTAAGTATAAACAATGATATTAAAAGACAGACAGAAATGCCTAAAGTTAATCCAAGAATATTTATTGCCGAAAATGTTTTGTGTTTCTTTAGATTTCTAAATGCCATTTTCAAATAATTTTTTAACAAAATATTCCTCCTTTTTAGCTTTTAGCGGTCGTTATTAAACTAAAATCTGAAGGCTGAGTGCTGACAGCTGCTTTCATTCATATCTTAAACTCTTTACCGGGTTTGCAAAAGCTGCTTTAACTGATTGCCAGCTAATAGTTGCAATTGCAATTGCCATCGTCAATGTTGCAGCTAAAAGAAATATATCCATGCCCATTTTTATGCGATAAGCAAAGTTCTGCAGCCATTCATTCATACTCCACCAAGCAAAAGGAATTGCAATAACAATAGCAATAACAACCAGTTTTAAATAGTCCATGCTGATAAGTGTGATGATACCGGGTACACCGGCACCCAAAACTTTACGTACCCCGATTTCTTTGGTCCTTCTCTGAGCCATAAATGTTGTTAATCCCATCAAACCCAGACAGGAAATGCAAATGGCAATGCTTGCAAACATGTTAAATAGGGTACCTGTCTGCTGATCGGATTCATATAATTTTGCAAACTGTGCATCTAAAAAATTGTAACTAAATGGTGTGCTGCCTGCATATTTATCGTATTGCTCTTTTACTGCTGCTATAGCGTGCTGTGCATCCTTAGCAGTAGTGCGGACAAACAGGAAATTACCTTTCCACTTCCACGAATAAAAAAGGAGAGGAGATATTTTTACTTTCAAGGACTCAAAATTAAAATCCTTTACGACACCGATAATGGTTCCTTTTCGCAAGTGAAATGAAATTTGTTGACCCACATAAGGAGGCTTTAGCCCCATCGCTTTTACTGCTGTTTCGTTTACGATATAGTGAGAACTATCGGCTGCATTCCCTGCAAAATTGCCGCCTTCCAGAAAGTGAATTTTCATAGTCGGAATGAAATCTTTACCTATTGCAGCCTGTGTGATTATAATATTGTTGTTGGGGGACTTACCCGGCCAATCTAAATCACCCGTAGCATCACCAAGTTCAGCCATATCATATATGCTGGATTGGGCAACATTTACAATTCCAGGTTGATTCTTCAACTCATTTTTAATGACAGTCATATGTTTAATTGCATTTTCGGAAAGCGATACCGTAAAGACATAACTTTTATCGTATCCCAAGTTTTTATTTCTTACATAGTTTAATTGGCTGCCAATTACAAATGTGCTTACAATTAGGATTACGGAAACGGCAAATTGGAAGACGACCAGCATTTTTCTGAATAATGCAGTCCCTTTCCCGGAGCCGGTTTTTCCTTTTAAAGATTGAATAGGTTTAAATGAAGATAAAAAGACTGCCGGATAGATGCTTGCTGCCAGTAATGTTCCGACGACAGCGTATCCCGTAATTTGCCATACTGCAAAGTTCGATAATGAATAATACAATACTTCGCCTGTAATATAATTATACATAGGCATCAACAGTTCAATTAGAACAAATGCTAACACGATCGCAAAGCAGAACAACAGGAAAGTTTCTGCAAAAAACTGGAAGAAAAGCTGTCTTTTATCCGCTCCGACAATCTTACGGATACTAACTTCTTTAACTCGAATTAATGAGCGGGCAGTTGACATATTTACATAATTAATGCCCGCAATTAATAATAATAAAATGGCCACCAGCATAAATATTTGTACCGTTCTCAGGTCAGAAACGTTACTATCTGCACTTATTAAATGTATATCGCCTAGGTTTTCCAGTTTAAACAGGGTCGTGCTGGAGCCGTTTCTAGCGTCTTTATACAATGAGCTAAAATCGTTACCTACTTTGACAGGTGAAGATCCGGGCAGAAGCTTTACAAAAGTTGAAAAAGCATAATCACCTAAATCAGCATCAATAGTTTTCCAATTTCCGTTTCCTCCTCTAGCTGTGAATTCTTGTGCATAATAACCCATGGGAATGATGACATCATATCGAAGGGAAGAATTGTGTGGAAAGTCCTGAAGGACGCCGGTTACAGTAAAACCGATATTTTTATTGGATATAAGCGTCAAGATTTTTCCAATAGGATCACTCTTTCCAAAAAACTTTTTTGCTGTGGATTGCGTGACAATCACACTGTTAATATTCGGAAAGAGATCTTTTTTATCGCCTTCAAGCAATTTGAAATCAAACATTGAAAGGAAATTGCTATCTGCGAAAACAGTCTTGTTATCGCTCATAATATTCTTTTGGTTACCGGAAGCAAAAGTCAAGTTACCGCCTCCTGTAATCCGCACTATAGATTTTACCTGGGGTATATTTTTTGCAAAAATCGCTAATGGTCCAGGTACACCCTCCCAAGTTACCCCTTTACCATTTGCTTTAAAATGAGCGCTCAGTCGATAAATATTTTCATAGTCCCTATTAAATTTGTCGTAACTAAGTTCATTTTGAACCCACAAAAGCAGAATAATGCCTGTAGCCAAACCAATAGCTAATCCGCTTATGTTGATAAAGCTGTAAAATTTGTTGGCCTTTAAGTTACGCCAGGCAATCTTGAAATAATTCTTTAACATAATTTTATCTCCAAAATATTCGAACGTCTATATTCAAACACTACGATCAGAGTTTATGGTTAATGATAAATTCATTCATATCTCAAACTCTTTATAGGATTTGCAGTAGCAGCTTTAACTGCGTGCAAGCTGACAGTTAATAGAGCAATGATTAGCGCCGCCACACCGGATGCTGCAAATATCCACATACTTATACCCGTCTTGTAAGCAAAGTTCTGCAGCCATTTGTTCATTATGAAATATGCAACCGGCCAGGCAATTAAATTTGCTATTATAACCCATTTGGTAAATTCTTTTGATAACATAGTTATCAATTCTAAAACCGACGCTCCAAGTACTTTTCGTATCCCTATTTCTTTTTTCCTTTGTTCGGTGATAAAGGATGCCAGCCCGAACAACCCGAGACACGCAATAAATATTGCAAGTCCGGAGAATAAAACTGCAACAGTGCCTGCTCTTTCTTCGGATTTATAAAGATTGGCTAAATCCTGATTTATAAATGAAGCATAAACCTCTTCTCCGCCGGTGAATTTTTTCCATGTATTATTTATAAATGTTATTGTGTTTTTAATATTTGTCGGATATATCCGGATTGCCAATATACTAGTAGCCTGAGTAACAGGACTCAAAAAAAGTGCAAGCGGTTTAATTTGTTCATGAAGAGATTGATAATTAAAATTCTTGATCACGCCTATAATTCTATATGATCTTGTTTGATTTCCCATCTGGATTAATTCTTTGCCGACCGGATCTACTGCTCCACATTGATTTTTCATTGCTTCGTTTATCACTACAGATGTTGTATCTGCCCTGAAATCTTTTGAAAAGTAACGACCTTTGAGCAATGGTATTTTAAAGGTCTTTAAAAAATTATAATCTACATCAAGGTACTGACTGGAAATAATATTAGAAACGTGTCTATTATTGTATGAATAACCGTTACCCGGAACTCCGTGAAAAAACATTACTGAAGAATTGGTTAATGATATAACATTCGGGTTCTTTAATAATTCTTGTTCAATTACTTGTAATTTATTTTCCGGTATTCCGAAATTCTTTATTGCATAAAGCTGCTCTTTATTAAAGCCGAGGTTTTTATTTTGAATGTACTTTATCTGATCCCGAATAATGAATGTACTTACTATTAAAGCAATTGAAATAGTAAATTGAAATACAACCAATCCGCCTCTTAACGTGCTCTTTTTAATTCTCTTTTCAAAGCCTGTTTTGAACAAATGAATAGGCTTAAATGATGAAAGATAAAAAGCCGGATAACTGCCCGAAATTATTCCGATAATTACGGCGAATAATATTAATCCTGGAATTGTATATACATTGTTTAATAACTCGAGATTTAAATTCTTTCCGGTTAATTGATTGAAAAAAGGCAGAGTAATTTCAACTAAAGTAATTGATACTAAAACAGAAAATAATGAAACTAGGATTGATTCGGTCAGAAATTGTCCTATCAACTTCGTTTTATTTGAACCTAGCGTCTTTTTTATCCCTACTTCTTTGGATCTGGTTTCAGATCTTGCAGTAGTTAAATTTATAAAATTGATTATAGCTAAAAGTAAAATGAAAGCAGCTACCGCAGAGAATATGTACACGTAATCTATATTACTTGTGCTTTGCTCGGCAAATTCAGAATTTGTATCAATTCCATAATTCTTTTGAGAGTATAAATAAATTGATGTAAAAGGCTGGAGATAAAAGTCCCATTTGTTCCCTTTGTCAAGGAATTCATTAAAAGAAATTCCAAGAACCGATTCCGCCTGCGGGCCTACGTAAGCATTAACTATTTTCTTTAACTTCTTTTGAAAGATGAACGGGTCCGTGCCTTTTTGCAAAACAATATACGTTATGTAAGACATACCTAACCAGTTATCATCTTTTGTTACCGTATAAGTAGACATTGATAATAGAAAGTCGCATCTAAAACTTGAATTAGCGGGAAAATCTTTCATTACTCCGGTAACCAAGAAAGGAGTCCTATAATCAGCATTCAGAGTTTTCCCGACCGGATTTTCATCGCCGAAATATTTTTGTGCAGCAGACTGAGTCATTACTATAAAATTCGGCCGGCTTAGTGCTGTTTTGGCATTACCTTTAATAAGAGGAAGTGAAAAAACACTGAAGAAATTAGAATCAGCAGTATACAGGCGTCGTTCTCTAAAAACTTTATCTTTGTACTTCAAAACATGATTGCCGAAAAATCCTATCCTTGTATAAGTAATTACTTCGGGAAAATCTCTAACGAGTGTATTCCCAAGCGGAGCAGCTGTTTTACAGTTGCAGCTTTCCTGTCCATTAATAGATGATTTAATATAAACCCGGTAAATCGAATCGGAATTATTATAAAACTTATCGTAGCTAAGTTCATTACGGATAAAAAGCAGTATTATTACGCAGCAGGCAATTCCAATGGTTAAACCAAAGATATTTATTAAAGAATATCCTTTATTTTTTTTGAGATTTCTTAACGCAATTTTTAAATAATTTAATAACATAATTCCTCTCTTTGAGCTGCACATCCGGAGCATAGCGTTACGCATACCTCAATTTCTTTACCGGGTTTGCAGTTGCAGCTTTTAATCTTAACAGTAAAATGCTGCCAAGCTAACAAGAAAACTTTGAATTACGAAACACTTTATATAAATATTAATAATCATTTATTTAATGTTCTGCTTCTTCTCTCTTTCATCCTGCCATTGTCAATATTCCCGTCTTAGTTAATGTTTTAGCTACCAAGCTTCCACTTAATTTTTCCGGTGTAAATGATTACTTAATCAATTTTTTTTATCTCCGTATCCTGACCGCCTTGATGAACAATCATCTTATCAACAGCTCCGTTTTCATTTTTGTTAAATGATATTTGTACATCCGCCTGTTCGATAAAATATTCTGTCTCCGACGACGGGTAAAGTCGGATTACTGCACCGTCAGGTGTTTGAACATAAAGCTTGGCGTCATTATACATTACACTTACGCTGATCCTGCCCGGTGTTTCATATTTTCCTACATATGTTTTACAAATCAGCGAATCTATTTCCGGTACATTTTCTATTGTGGTTGTGAAATCAGGCAGCACTTTGCGAATAGGACTAATTCTCCTTAATTCTTTATCACCAACTTCGAGTAATTTATCATTAAGCAGCCAATTATAATCAAAGTTACCTGAGGCGATAGAAAGTTTCTCGATAGATCTGCCAAGATGATTGTTTGGAATGCTGCCGTCCTGAATAAAGAAATCATAATTTGAACTATTATTACTATAAAGAAACATTCCCGAGCTTGAAGTTGCACCGATTACCGAAACATATTTTTCATGATTATAAGGGCTGGGATAAATCATTTGGACAAATGCATCCTTTGCGCCAAATTTTCTACCTGCAATTTCAATTTCGTCCGATGAAATTTTTAACGGGACGTTAACACCAATTTTTTTAGTAATTAAATTATCATCTGCGCCGCCGTAAAGAATTAAGGAGTACTTTCCCAAATCTTCTTGAGAAAGTTCCGTGTCTTTAAAAACTCTCGGTTCATATTTTTGCCAATTCTTCCAATAACTAATAAACTGTTGAGCTTTGGTTTCTATCACTTTCTTCATCAGTGAATCTTTCGAGATTGTACCTATGACTACTGCAAAAGGAGTGGTGGTTATATCGTAGATCATACCGGCTATTTGAGGAGTTTTATGTAAAACTGCCGGTTTATAGTTTTTGTCGCGCAAAATTATTTTTCCGCCTATAACTTTAGAGTCCCGTATATCATTTACATTCCAAATTACTTTTACCGGTTTTTTAGGATCTATCAACTTTGAAGAAGGAGTCAGTTCAATTTCCAAAACATTTTCCGTTGACAGTTTAATAGTATTATTAATAAGAACTTCGGCTTCAGCCGTAACAAATGAATACGAATTATCTAATTGAGTAACCTTTACCCAGTGTGCAGATGCATATTTCAAATCTGCCGATCTGACCCTAACCTTGATTGGGTCCGCATTCCTTTTATGCTCCAAAAACCAGGGGATTAATTGATCATAATATTCAATACCTTCATGTCCGAAACCCGGGTATTCATGATAGCGAATATCATATCCCCACCTCTGAAGTGTTTTAACCAAGTATCTTGAATTATTAACATCTACCGACTTATCAATATCGCCATGCGTTACAAAAACCGGTGTTGTTAATAATGCATCTGCATGTGAAAGAGAACTAGAGGCTTCATTATTAAAAAGTGCGCTACCTGAAAGATTTGAAATTTCGTTCTCGCTCATTCCGACATGATAATCCCATCCGCCGTATACCGGGGCTATTGCTGCAAACAATTCGGGATGCCTTGTACCGACGTTCCATGTTCCCCCGCCGCCCATAGACTCTCCTTTAAGATAAATCCTATCATCATCAATATTAAATTTCTGTTTGGCAATTTCTATACAGCGAAGAATATCTTGATCACCGATTCCTAAATAGCTTGTGTTTCCTCTTCCATGCGGTTCCATATAAATAATAGGATATTTATCTACAACTTCATTATGCCTTTGATCAATCGACCACCACTTAACATATACCGGGTTTTCGCCGTTGTACCCGTGAAGCATCACTATAAGAGGCCACTTCTGTTTCGGATTATAATTTAACGGAAGAAATACACGGCAAAATTGCGGAGTGTTATCAACAGGATCTATATATGTCAGTCGGTAAAATCCTTCGGCACGAATGCTTCCTTTATTACCGGCTTTATCAAGTAATAATTCTTCGTATTCCATCAGCGGCGAATAAAGATTCTGTATAATTGTGCTGTCAACTTTGTTCGGATCAAATTTAAATCTTTGCGTCAGCATTTCACCGAGCATCTTAAGATGATAATCATCCGGCGTTTTGGGATTTTTAGGAACGCTTGACAAAAGTTCTTTTGCTTCCTTTACGGCATCTCCTTTATACCAATAAAGATAAGCAGTCATTATTTTTCCGTGAGTGTCGTGGCTTTTAAAATAAATATCATAAACTCCGTCTGGCCATTTTTTTGTGTCGAAAGTAATTTGTTCACTTCTTTTGGCATTTTTTTCGGC
>JBJKQE010000210.1:0-4455 GCA_046705645.1 Ignavibacteriaceae bacterium
CTGTTCTTGGCGGCAATAACCGTTTCAATTGCTTCCTCGCCAACCTTCTGGATAATCCTGTTTGCTCCTGACTTAAAAAGTTCTGTTGTATATGATTTTTCCGGCATCTCTTTTTTTCTATTTTTTATCAAAGCAAAAAGCGCATTAAGAAATCCCAACGAAGGAACGTTGGGAATATCGAAACAAGAATAATTCCCTGTATGACATGTGCTGCCTTCCGGCTGTACATAAACCAAAAGAGTGTCTTTATCACAATCAATAATTATACTGATGAGATTTAAATAATTCCCTGATGTTTCTCCTTTTGTCCATAATGCTTTCTTTGTACGACTGTAAAACGTTACCAGCTTAGTTTCAAGAGTTTTTTCAAGAGCTTCTTTATTCATAAATCCGAGCATCAAAACCTGATCGTTATTTTTATCAATTATTACCGCCGGAATTAATCCGTTTAGCTTTTTGAAATCTAATTCTTCAATGTTTAAATCGTTCAATTTAGTTTCCTTCTCGTCTTTATTTTTAAACCTTCATATTAATATAATTTAGATTTTTCGATAAATAGAATTGAAAATCAATTATCTTCTTACAGCCACACCTTTTTGATATAAATATTCTTTAAGTTCTTTTATCGGAAGTATGTTAAAATGAAATAAACTTGCAGCAAGGCAAGCGTCAGCATCGGCAGACTTAAAAGCTTCTAAAAAATGTTCTTTATTTCCAGCTCCTCCCGATGCAATAACCGGAATAGAGACTGTTGAGGTCAATTCTTTTAAAAATTTAATATCGTAGCCTTCTTTGGTTCCATCTCTGTCCATCGAGGTTAAAAGAATTTCTCCGGCACCGAGATCCGCAGATTTTTTACACCAATCTATGCCGATTAGTTCTGTCTCCTCCCGGCCGCCTTTTATAAATACTTTATAATCTTTGTCCATTAGTTTAACATCTATTGCGGCAACAATTGCCTGGCTTCCAAATTGTTTGGATGCTTGTAGAATTAAATTAGGGTTTTTAACTATTGATGAATTCAATGAAACTTTATCTGCACCTGCTTTTAAAAGCGATTCAATATCTTTTAATTCAGAAATTCCTCCGCCGACTGTAAATGGAATTCTAATAGCTTTTGCAACATCGCTGACAAGTGAGACTAGTGTTTTCCTTTTTTCTGCGGACGCAGTTATATCAAGGAATACTAATTCATCTGCACCTTCTTTAGAATATCTTTCCGCTAATTCCACCGGTGAACCGGCATCAATTAAATTAACAAAATTAGTGCCTTTTACTACTCTTCCATCTTTCACATCCAAGCAGGGAATAATTCTTTTACACAGCAAATTTTGCAAGCTCCTTTAATTCAATTTTATTTTCATAAATTGCTTTGCCTACTACAACACCGTATAAATTAAGATCATTCAGCATCTTAATTTCATTTAAATCCTTAACTCCGCCGGAGGCAATTAATTTAATATCAGGAAATCTATTCATTATTTTTCTATATAAATCAACGTTGGTCCCGACAAGTGTTCCATCTTTGGAAATATCCGTACAAAGAAACTTTTGTACTCCCAGTTTTGTACAATATTCTATATGAGAATAAACCGAAGTAGAGGTTTCTTCTGTCCAGCCGCTTATGCGTAATTTTTCATCCATTACATCAATAGCAGAAATAATTTTTGAAGATGAATATTCGTTGATGATAATTTCAAACTCAGATTTGTTCTGAACGGAAAGAGAACCGATAATTGCATAATCTACGCCGGCAGAAAAAATATCCGATACCGATTTAACATCTCTTATTCCTCCGCCAAATTCAATTTCCAATTTGGTTAACGATTTAATTTCTTTTACGGATTCAAGAGACGTTAGTTTGCCGGTTTTGGACCCTGTTAGATCAACCACATGAACTAATTTAAATCCGAATGATTCATACAGCTGAGCTTGTTGAATAGGTGTGTTTTTATAATAAGTAATATTATCAAAATCACCTTTTGTAAGGCGAACTATTTTTTCATCGTAAATGTCGATTGCAGGTATTACTAACATAATTCAATAAAATTTTTTAAAAGTTTAAGTCCGGCATCTCCTGATTTTTCAGGATGAAATTGAACGCCGTAAAAATTATCTTTTTCTAATGATGCAGCGAAATCCATACTATTATTTGCTGTTGAGGTTGTAAATTCATTTACCGGCAAATAATATGAATTTGCAAAATAAAAATGTTCGCTGCCTTTAATTTCATGGAACAAGTTACTTTGCTTAATAATTGAAATATCGTTCCAGCCCATGTGCGGGACTTTTGTTTTTGTTGAATCAAATTTTTGAGCTGTTCCGGGAAATATTCCCAAACAGGTAACGTCGCCTTCTGTCGAGTGATCTGCCATTAACTGCATTCCAAGACAAATTCCGAGAAAAGGCTTTTTAACTATTCTAAGCACAGTAAATAAATTTAAAAGATGAAGCTGGCGTATTGCAAAGGATGCTTCTCCTACGCCGGGAAAAATTACTTTATCTGAGTTGCAAATTTCCGCTTCTTTATTTGTTATAATAAATTTTTGATTCAACTCCTTAAGAGCATTCGCTACCGAAGCAACATTTCCGGCACCGTAGTCGATTAAAGCAATCATAAAACCCCCTTCGTTGAAGGCAGCTGACCTTCGTTTCTTTCGTCCAGCCTGCAGGCTTCGTTTAACGATTTTGCAAAAGCTTTGAAAATAGCTTCTATTTTATGATGATCGTTCTTGCCTTTTGCCTTTATAAAAATATTGGCCTTTAATCCGGATGCAAGTCCTCTAAAAAATTCCTCGGTAAGCTCCGTGGGAAATTCACCTACTTTTTCTCTGCTGAATTTACAATTGAAATTTAAATAAGATCTTCCGCCAAGATCTACTGCACACTTTGCTATTGAATCATCCATCGGCAGATAAAACCCGTATCTTTTAATTCCGATTTTATTTCCAAGCGCTTCACTCAATGCTTCGCCTAAAGTAATCCCTACATCTTCCACCGTATGATGTTCATCCACATTCAAATCTCCTTTTACATCAACCGTTAAATTTATATTTGCGTGCTTGGCAATTTGTTCCAGCATATGATCAAAAAAACCGATGCCTGTATTAATTTTTGAACTTCCTTTTCCATCAAGTGAAAGTTCTATTTTAATATCAGTCTCTTTCGTTTTTCTATGACGAGAAGAATATCGGAGATCAGTTAAAATTTTATTTACTGCTTTTTCAAATGAGTCGATTGAGGTTTTATCTGCAACAAGAATTGAATTTTTGACTTTATCTTTTTGGGCGGTTATGAAATATTCTTTCTCAACTTCTTCTTTGCTTTTGTTATTTATAATTATCTTCTCAAGTTTAAATATTGCTTGAAGCTGTTTGTCTTTACCGGGATCAAAATCTTTAACTTCTATAATGAAATCTCTTGAAGATAATTTCTTTAGTCCGCTTATTAAGCCGATAGAGATAGGAGAATTTAATTCAAAAAATATTTTGTCAATTATTACTTTATTCATATTTTATATTTGACCTTTAACTTTTCACATTTCACTTTAAACGTATTTCTTTACAACATCCCACAATATATCATTTTCTTCTTCCGTACCAACAGAAATTCTTAAGCAATTTTCAAGTTTAGGCTGACTGCTTCTATCTCTTACAATTATGCCGCTATCCGCAAGTGATTTTTGCAAATGTTTTGCATTTTTACATTTTATTAACAAAAAATTTGCATCAGAATCAAATACTTTTTCAACCGCACTTAAACTTTCAAATAGATTTTTTAATCTTTCTCTTTCTTTAACAAGGCCCTTTATATAAACATCTTTTTTATCAGAATTCTTTATTGCTGATTGAATAGCATAACGCGTTAATGAATTTATATTATACGGAGCTTTTACTTTGAACAAGATATTAATAATTTCTTCGGCGACGGCACAAAATCCTAATCGAATGCCGGCTAAACCCCAAGCTTTTGAAAAAGTTCTTAGAATAACAAGATTATTATACTTATTTATTTCGTTTATTAATGTGCCACCTTTAGCAAAATCAATATAGGCTTCGTCGACAACTATTATTGAATTATATTTTTCACATAGTGTTATAATATCATTTTTGTTCAGCAAATTTCCGGTTGGATTATTCGGAGAACAAAGGAAAATCATTTTTGTGTTTAAATCAAAATTATTCTCTATTTCTTTTAAATCAATTTGAAAATCATCATTTAGAAGAACACTTACTGCTTCGACATTGTTAATATTACATGCAACCTTATACATTCCGTACGTTGGTTCCGGAATTATAACTTTATCTTTTCCCGGTTCGCAAAATATCCTTATTAAAAGATCTATGATTTCATCCGAACCCACGCCAAAAAATAAATTATCTTCCTTAATGGAATAATATTTTCCGACTAACTTTCTTAAATCTTTTTGATGAGGATCTGGATAACGATTTAAAT
>JBJKQE010000211.1:0-32149 GCA_046705645.1 Ignavibacteriaceae bacterium
ATTTCAACTAATTTCATTTTCTTTTTTAATAAAGAAAGAAATTCCATCGCATCAAGCTCTTCCTCGCCGCGATATTTTTTTATTTCATTTAAAGCGGTCTTTAGTAAATTTGTATTGCTGACACCTGGAATCTCAACAGGATATTGAAAAGCTAAAAATATTCCCTCACGAGCCCTGTCTTCAGGAGAAAGCGATAACAGATCTTTTCCCTGGAAAGTAACTTCGCCTTTTGTAACTTCATATTCCTGGCGTCCGGCTAAAACTTGTGCTAAAGTACTCTTGCCTCCTCCATTTGGACCCATTATTGCATGAACTTCACCGGCTTTAACATTTAAATTGATTCCTTTTAATATTTCTTTACCTTCGATATTTGCATGCAGATTTTTTATTTCTAACATTAATTAGCCTCTTTAATTATCACCATTTTTTAATAAAATTATAAATTAAACTTTTATAAAGACCTCCCCCTTCTGTCGAAACCCACCTTGTATTTTCGATCAGAAGGGTTTGAAAAGGCCTTTAACCCACACTCCCTTCAAGGCTTATACTCAAAAGTTTCTGTGCCTCAACAGCAAATTCCATTGGCAATTCTTTGAATACTTCCTTGCAATAACCGTTAACAATTAAACCAATTGCGTCTTCAGTTGAAATTCCTCTTTGATTCAGATAAAAGATTTGATCTTCACCTATTTTAGAAGTTGTAGCTTCGTGTTCTATTTGAGCAGAAGGATTATTAATATCCAGATAAGGGAAAGTGTGCGCTCCGCATTTGTCACCGATCAAAAGTGAATCGCATTGAGAAAAATTTCTGGCATTATTTGCGCGTTTAATAATTTTTACCTGCCCTCTATAACTATTGTTACTTTTACCAGCTGAAATACCTTTTGAGATAATTGTACTTCTTGTATTCTTTCCCATGTGGATCATCTTTGTGCCGGTATCAGCCTGCTGATAATTATTTGTAACTGCAACTGAATAAAACTCTCCAATTGAATTATCACCAATTAAAAGACAGCTTGGGTATTTCCAGGTAATAGCAGAGCCAGTTTCTACTTGAGTCCATGATATTTTTGAATTAACTCCCCGGCAGGCGCCTCTTTTTGTAACGAAATTATAAATACCGCCTTTACCGTTTTTATCTCCGGGATACCAATTTTGTACAGTAGAATATTTGATTGTTGCATTATCAAGTGCAACTAATTCAACAACTGCAGCATGAAGCTGGTTTTCATCTCTCATTGGCGCTGTGCAGCCTTCAAGATAACTTACGTACGCTCCTTCATCAGCTATTATTAAAGTTCTCTCAAACTGACCTGTATTTGCAGCATTTATTCTAAAATAAGTTGAAAGCTCCATTGGACAGCGAACACCTTTTGGAATATAAACAAAAGAACCATCGCTGAATACTGCTGAATTTAATGATGCAAAAAAATTATCCGTATGAGGAACAACGCTACCCAAATATTGTTTAACTAAATCAGGATGATTTTCAATAGCTTCCGACATTGAACAAAAAATAATACCTAATTCACCTAATTTCTCTTTGAATGTTGTTGCCACAGAAACGCTATCAAAAACTGCATCAACAGCAACACCTGACAACATCTTTTGTTCATTCAGGGAAATACCAAGTTTTTCATAAGTTTTCAATAATTCAGGATCTACTTCATCTAAACTTTTCTTTAATGGTTTCTTTTTTGGTGCTGAATAGTATGAAATATCCTGATAATCAATTTTTGCGTAATGAATATTTGCCCAGTTTGGCTCTTTCATAGTCAGCCAGTACCTATAAGATTTCAACCTCCATTCAAGCATAAATTCCGGTTCTTTTTTAATTGCAGATAATTGTCTAATAATTTCTTCATTTAATCCTTTGGGAAGACTTTCTGCTTCAATATCACTAACAAAACCGTATTTATACTCTTTATTGGTAAGTTCTTCAATTGTATTTACTTCTGTAGTGCTCATTTATTCTCCTAAACAGGGCTCATTTTCTTTATTTTATAAAAATTCCTTTTTCATTGACTGATCAAACCTAAATAATCTGTACAAAAAAGTCAAGATTAAATATAAACAGATACTTCAATTTATTTTAATATTTAATCATTTTGAAGATTTAGTGCTTTAAAGCATTCATTATAATGATTAAATTGAGCTTAAGAACTTCAAAAATGATGAATTATCTAAATTGTTTTTATGTAATTATTGAGTTAATTTTATAAAAGAAAATAAAAATTATGGAAATTTAGTTGGAAGAAAAGAGCAGAACAGAGAATAATCAGTCAGGAAATGCACCAAGTGGACAGGGCAGAGATAAAGATCAAAATTTAAGCAGTAAACCTTCATCACGTAAACCCTTCTATTACAATAGAAGAAGAAAATATTACGGGCAAAATCGTTATTCTGCTTCTCAGGAAAAAACATCATTTAAGAAACTTTCAATAGTTATTCCATTGTTTAATGAAGATGAATCAATAAATCCTTTATCTAATGAAATAAAAAAAGCACTTAAGCAGATTGAGATTAGTTATGAAGTAATTTTTGTTGATGATGGAAGCACAGATAAATCTTTAAGTGTCTTAAAAGATATCTGTAAGCAGGATAGAAGATTTAAATTCGTTAGCTTTAGAAAGAATTATGGTAAATCAGCAGCGCTTCAAATTGGATTTAAAGAAGTCACCGGCGATGTTATTGTAACAATGGATGCTGATCTCCAGGATGACCCAAACGAAATTCCAAGTTTATTAAAAAAATTAGATGAAGGATTTGACTTAGTTTCAGGCTGGAAAAAAAAGAGATATGATCCGTTCATTAAAAAATACTCTTCAAAATTTTTTAATTATACAACCAGAATTTTAAGCGGGATTAAAATTCATGATTTTAATTGCGGATTAAAAGCATATAAACGGGAAGTGGTTGATCATATTAAAGTATACGGCGAATTACATAGATATGTACCTGTTTTAGCAGATTGGGAAGGTTACTCAATTTCCGAAATTCCTGTTAAGCATCAGCCGAGAAGATACGGTAAGACAAAATTTGGCATATCAAGATTTTTTAAAGGCTTCATTGATTTAATTACTGTAATATTTTCTACAAGATATATTAAGCGTCCATTGCACTTTTTCGGTTTCTTCGGGGCACTTTCTTTTTTTATAGGGTTTATTGTTAATGCATATCTTACTATTGATTGGATTAATGGTAAACCTTTGAGTAACCGTCCAATGTTATTTTTAGGAATGCTTTTAATAATCGTAGGTGTTCAATTTTTTAGTGTAGGATTGCTTGGTGAAATGCTGGTAAGAAATTCATCCAATGAGCAAGAATACATTGTAAAAGAAAAAGGATAAACTTAAAAAGTAACCTGCCTTAAATGTAATTGATAATTTTTACTAACAAATTTATAAGAATTATTAAAATCGCGGGATAATGAAGATTATAATTCTATCTACTGCATATCCGTTAAGAGGGGGCATTGCACATTTTAACGGATTACTATTTAAAGAATTGAATAAAAATCATGAAGTAAAAGTAATTACTTTTAAAAGACAATATCCTTCGATTTTATTTCCGGGAAAATCTCAGTTAGAAGAAGATAATGCGGTTGAAAAAATTCCTTCCGAAGAATTAGTTGATTCCATAAATCCTATTAATTGGTTAAAGATTGGACTTAAAATAAAAAAAGAAAGCCCTGATTTATTAATTTATAAATATTGGATGCCTTTTTTTGCTCCATGTTTTGGTACTATTTCAAGGTTTGCAAAGAAAAATAAAAAAACCAAAGTCCTAACAATTTGCGATAATGTAATTCCTCACGAGAGAAAACCGGGAGATATAGCTTTAACAAAATATTTCCTTAATGTTGTTGATTCTTTTATTCTGCTTTCCGAAAAAGTTAAAAATGATTTATTAAAATTATACCCTAACGCTAAAAATAAAGTGCTGCCTCATCCAATCTATTCCAACTTTGGTAACCCGGTTGATAAATCAGAAGCCAAATCTTTCTTAAAAATAACTGATGAAAATATAATTTTGTTTTTCGGTTTCATTCGGGATTACAAAGGCTTGGATATTTTACTAGAAGCAATGTCAATTCTAAAAGATAAATTAAACATTAATCTTTTGGTTGCCGGAGAGTTTTATTCAAATAAAGAGAAGTATTTAAATCTAATTGAAAAATTAGGAATTAGAAATAATCTATTAATGTTTACAGATTTTATACCGACTTCTGAAGTCAAATATTACTTTTCAGCGGCGGATTGTGTAATTTTACCGTATCGAAATGCAACTCAAAGCGGAATTGTACAGATTGCTATGAACTTTAGAAAACCTGTTATAGCTGCAAATGTAGGAGGTTTAGGCGAAGTTATTAAAGATAATGAAACAGGTCTTATTGTCGAGAAGGATGATCCGGAAAAGTTAGCTGAAGCGATACAAAAATTTTATAATGAAAGAAAAGAGAATTTATTTGTTTCCAACATTGAAAAAGAAGTAAAAAAATATTCCTGGAAAAATTTTGTTGAAGGTATTTTTCAATTAATTAACTAAAGAATTTTTTAAGAAACTAATAATAAAACTGTTTCATTGCTCTATTGTTAAATTGTTTTTTTTATGATGTTTATATTAGAACAAAATAGCAATTAAACAATTTAACAATGAATTAGAACTAAATTTCATAATAAAATATAAAATAAATAATCGGTTTTTTAATGTATTATGATCCTATTAAAGATGTCTTTGCTGGCTTAATTAAAAAAAATCCTTTTCTTAGAATATTATTCTACAAAATTTTAGATATAATGTTTCTTCGATCCTGGTATGTGCGCAGGGAGTTGAAAAACTTGAGAAGAATTTTAGGTGATAGTGAGATTTATATTTATGATGCTGGAACTGGCTATGGTCAGTATTCATATTTTATGTCTAGGAAACTGAGGCCAAATAGAATTTTTGCTATTGATGTAAAAGAGGAGTGGATAAAAGACTGCAGGGAATTTTTTGAAAGCAGAAAAGTGTCCAACGTCAGTTTTGGAATAGAAGATTTGACTGAAATAATACATGAAGACAAATTTGATTTAATTGTTTCCGTCGATGTTATGGAACATATACTGGATGATAAAAAAGTTTTTCAAAATTTTTACAGAGCCTTAAAACCCGGAGGATTTCTGCTGATTAATACTCCTTCAATTTACGGAGGCAGTGATGTTCACGATGATGAGGGGGAAAGCTTTATAAGTGAACATGCAAGGGACGGTTATTCATTTGAAGACCTCAAAGCTAAGTTAGTTCCCTTAGGTTTTAAAGTTTTTCGTTCACGCTATACATATGGTTTTTGGGGAGACAAAGCTTGGCGGCTCAGTATAAAATATCCGATGCAGTTATTAAATGTTTCAAAATTATTTTTTATAATTTTACCGTTATATTATTTGATCACTTTTCTATTTTTTTTCGGAATGATGTTCTTGGATTTTTACTCAAATAACAAAGTCGGTGCCGGGATTAATTATATTGTTCGAAAATAAAAATTCATTGAAAAAAATTAACCATAAAAATTAATTGGTATTAAAATGGCTAAGACAAAAAAAAGCAGCAGAACTCAGAAAAAAGAACCGGATAGCTTTATCTCTAAGTTTAACATTGAAGAAATACTTCCGCAAAAGTATCATGTATTAGCTGTTATTCTTGTTATAGTAATTCTTTTTTTAATTTTTCTTAATCCGCTTTTCTTTGGAGATAAAACTTTCCAGTCGGGAGACATAACTTCAAGTTATAGTTTTACAAATTATATTAACGATCATAAAGGCGGTTACACACTGTGGAATCCGTTAATCTTCTGCGGGATGCCTGCTTACGCAATTGGCACTGGTTATAAATGGTTCAATTTAATTTGGGTTGGAATAACAACTTTAAAACAAATTTTTAAAAGCCCATTCTCAGTACCTTATACAGTTTGGACATTTTACCTAATTTTATTGGGAATAAATACTTTTTTCCTAATGAGATATCTTACTAAAAATTTTTTAGTTAGTATTTTTAGTGCCGTTGCAACTTCTTTCAGCACCGGAATTATTGTCTTTCTATTTATCGGGCATGTTACAAAGCTTGTTGCTTTAAGCATGTATCCTTTAATATTTCTTTTGATGCTGAGATTTGAAAAGAAGATTAAAGTAATAGATTTTCTGTTACTTATTATTGCATTCCAAATAATGCTTCAAGGATTTCACGTTCAAATAATATTCTATACATTTTTTGCGATTGCAATATATTATTTCTACTATTTTTTAAGGGGATTACTGAAGAAAGATAATGTTCTAACAAAAAACGTAATCAAATCAGCAGGTGTTTTGGTTCTAGCGGGTTTAATTGCTGGAGCAATTCAACTTGATAATTTTACTCAAATTTATCAATACATGCCTTATTCAACAAGAGGTGGTAAAAGTATAGTTGAAAATACTTCATCTTCAAAAATTGAAAATGAATCTTCTTCAGGTTATTATAAATATCATACTGATTGGTCGTTTTCTCCGCAAGAAGTTTTAACATTTATAGTTCCTTCGTTTTACGGTTTTGGAGATGTAACATATCAAGGACCATTATCGCAGGATCAAGCAGTGGATGTAAATACTTATTTCGGTCAAATGCCCTTTGTTAATGTCGCTATGTACATGGGAGTTTTGATATTCTTTTTAGCGTTATTTGCGATATTTACTTGCTGGAAGGATCCATTTGTTCAATTTCTTACTATACTTGCAGGAATAGCTCTATTAATTTCGTTCGGGCGAAATTTACCAATTTTATTCGATCCAATGTTCAATTATTTTCCATACTTTAATAAATTTAGAGTTCCATCGATGATATTGGTCCTCGATCAAGTAACCTTCCCGATTCTTGCTGGTCTGGGAATTATGAGAATAATTAACCTGAGAAATGATAAAGATGCAAAACTTATTAAGTTTATTAGAAATACTGCATTTGTATTTGCCGGTTTATTTGTAGTTTCTTTATTACTTAATAGTCCAATATCCCAATGGTTTATCAGCCGGGTAAAAGATTATACTGATGGAATTCGTGATCAGCGTTTAGCACAACAATTTACTGCACTCTCGGATTTTATGGCAGGAATGTTTACGGGCGATCTTTATTTTGCTTTAGGCTTTACGGCATTAACCTTTATTTCAGCATTTTATTATGTAAATAAAAGAATTAGTAAAGATTCATTTGTTGCAGTTATAATAATATTAACAGTTATTGATTTGTGGAGAATTGATGTACGAGGAGAAAAATATACTAACCAGCCGAATATTAGTAATTTGTTTAAAACACCAAAATATATCCAGGTAATTAAAGATCAAAAAGATAAAAGTCCCTATAGAATGATTAATATAAAACAAGACGGATCATTAGGAACAGCAAGTGGTAATAATGGTAATTACAATGCTTATTTTATGATTGAAGACTTCTTTGGATATTCTGCCATTAAACCTCTTTCATATCAAGATATGATGGATGTTATCGGACCTGTAAATCCGACCTTATGGAGAATGCTTAATGTTAAATATGTAGTGTCTTCAAAACCGCTCCCATGGCCTGGATTCTCTGAACTATATAAAGATAAAGATGAAATAGTATTTAGAAATAACAATGCATTACCTAGGGCATATTTTGTTAATAGTGTTGAGCAAAAACCAGACTTACAAGTTTTAGAAATGGCAAAACAGAATGAATTCGATCCTAAGAATATTGCATTTGTAAACGGAGAGAAATTAAATGTAGATGTTCCGGATTCTTCTGCATACTCAAAAATTACAGAGTACCGCGATGAACTTGTTTCATTGAGTGTAAAAGCAACAGGAAACAACTTCCTTTTCTTTGGAGATACTTATATTCCAACTGGATGGAAGGCATACATAGATGGACAAAAAACCAAAATATATAAAACTGATCATGGATTTATGGGAATAATTGTCCCCAAAGGAAAACATCAAGTTGATTTTAAATATGCACCTGCAAGTTTTTATATAAGTGAGTATGTAGCCTTGATTTTAAGTGCAATTGTACTAATTTCATTATTTATTAGTATTGTAATAAAGATAAAAAAACAAGTTTACAAAGAAAAGAAAATTGATTTAGTCTAAGTTTGGTAAACATTACAGAAAATATAGCTGAAATTGTGCATGCTGAGTAAGTAAGGCTAAGACATTTTGAACCAATAAAAATACTGAAAGTTTATTAGTAGGTTCTTTATACCCGTTTAATTTGGTTGGGAATTACTTTAGATGGTAAAATAGTATTTCAAAATATGAAGAAGTTTTATTAAAAAATATTTATTATGAAGAACATCTACAGGGAAATATTAAAATTTGAAGTAAATAGATATTGTGTAAAGATTCTAAATTAGAAATAATCCTTTGGAATATTGAAGTTATAGATATTTAAAATAATTAATCTTCAACAACTTTAGCTGATAATTCATCCTTCCATACAATCCTCATAAACGAATATGGTAGAAAGACCCAGATTTTAATTAATAAAAAATTTATTCCCTTAAGTAACAGATTGTTGCTTTTTATTGTCTCAAATTCATAACCATATCTATTCATATAAAAAATTGAATAAAATAATTTTGAAAAGGGCTTTTTTCTTAAGTTTCTTTTAAAATAAATTGTGTTTGCTTTTCTGGTAACAGTCCATTTATGGGCGCAGGAAGGAAAGAAAAATTCAGTGAGAGGACCGGGGGTTTCAATATAACCACTTTTTGCAACCCGTTTTAATTCCGAACAAAATTTCACCGGGTCGTCTATATGTTCACCTATATGTGATGCAATTGCAAAGTCCAATTCCTTATCATAAAAAGGCATAAATAACGCATCTCCAACAATTAATTGTTTATCTGTTGGTCTTTTAACTTTTTGATTTGTTCTGTGTATTGTATCCTGCAAATATTTTTCGAGTATTATATTTGCTCTTCTATTTGGGTTATGTCCACTACCAACATCGAGTACAGTCCAATGCGGTTCGATAGTTACAGGATAATTTGTGTTGCCTGCTCTCCATTGCCTCAATGCGTTTTTATAAACATTATAAGTCGCATCACAAATAACTTGTGGACTAAAATTCTTAATGCCAAATTTTTGAAGAGCAATAGGATCATAGTTTTGTGAATTAACGGCCATATAAATAATTGCATTAATAAGTTGTTGAAGGTTTCTTTTATCTATTAATATTCCTACTTCTTTAGTCACAAAATCTTCTGGTCCTCCACATTTAGTCGCAATTACAGGTACACCATATGATATAGATTCTGCTATAATGCATGAAAAACCTTCCTTATCACTATTAAGAATGAAAAAATCCGAATTTGTAATAATTTCTAATTTCTTATCCTCGTTGATAATACCATGAAAAAATATATTTTTATTAAGTAATCCAAATTCTTCTGCAAGAGATTCTAGTTCCTTTTTTTGCTCCCCTTCGCCTATTATATTAAATTCAATGTTTCTTTTATTCAATTTATTACAAATATGATCAAATGCTCGGATAATATCTGCAACATTTTTACTTTCATTTAAATTAGAAATATGAACGGTTCTTTTAATATCATCATTTTTAATCTTAGATTTATTTATCAAATATTCAGGTTTTATCTCTACTACATTTTTTATAACTCCAAAATTCCCTTCAAAGCCTACTTTTTTAATAAAGTCCAATGAAGCATTTGAGTCCACATTTATAAATTCGCTATTTTTAATTACCAGGCTTTTAAGAAATTTAAATGGAATTTTTGTTCGATTTGTAATTCCTTTTAAATAGTCAATGTCTGGAGTAGAATTTTCAGTAATAACGTACCTAATTTTTTTAAGATATTTCATAAGTAATGCAAAATATCCTGTCCTATTAAATACATTTACATGTATCAAATCAGGATTGCCCCATTCTTTTTTGACTTTTTTCCAGCCGATATAATGAGCTATTAAAAAACTTACGTTATAAAAAATCTTTTGTATTATCCCCTTTGAAATTAATTTAAAATAAACACGAATTATTGGTAATCCATCCTCATTACTGTAATTGACTTCAAATTTTTTATTTGTAAGTGACGGATCCGGAGAAACAAAAAGAACTGCAACATCACATTTGGCAGAAACAGAGATTGCTTTTTTTCTAACTAGACTGCCGGAGTATTTATTTGTCCTATTCGGAAACTGGCTGGTTAAAAACATAATTTTAAATTTTAGTAACTTAAATTTTTCATCCATTGAATTTTAAAATTAGATTAGAGTATTATAAAAGAAAATTTTCAACTGGTAACTAAATAATCCGATTAGAATTTTGAGAGCGATTAAATCATTAAAATAGAAATTTAGTTTATAAAAATATTGTGCTAAATAAAAATATCAGATATTTTCAAAAATTGAATAAATCAAAATAATGCTATATTTAGAATAAAAATATTTAAGTGTTTATAAGAAACCATAATCTTTATAATTAAAGAGAAAACTATTTGATTAAATTGAACCAATGAAAATAACAAGAATTTTAGAATTAACAATAGCCTATTCAATAAATATTATAAATATATTTATTCCTAAGCACAAGAATAAAATGAAAAGAGGTCTTATTTTTTGTGACATGGGAATTGGTAATTTTATACTTATGATGCCGATTATTAAAAGTTTAACTAGGAAGTATGAATTAACTCTTTATGCCGAAAAAAAAGAGATTGATGATATTATTAATAATCATTTTAATTGTAACAGAGAAATTATAGGTATATACGATTTTTGTATAAATAATTCATTTACCATGCAAAAAAAAAATATATTAAAAATATTAAAACTCAGAATCCCTTTGAGAATAGGACATATTTTCAAAAATAATAAATTCAACTTATTTTTTAATAAACGAATACCTTTTGATGAATGTAATTATGAATTGGACCAGAACTATAACTTAGTCAGTTTTATGGACATTAAAAGGGAAAATCTTTTTTTTGAGGTAAACGAATATAAACATTTAAGACCATACTTTGCGGTACAACCCAGCAGCTATACCGAACAGAGAAAAAATACCGACTTAAGAAATTTAATAATAGAACTATTAAAAGATTCAGATGTTATTTTAATTGGACATGAAAAAGAGAAGGTAGATATGCCAGGTATAAATATGATTGGTAAAACAAACATTATGGAAGCTGCAGCAATTATTAAAGGGAGTAAGCATTTTTACTGTTTGGAATCGGGCTTATCTCATATAGCAGTTGCAATTAATGTGCCTACCACTGTTTATATAGCAAAAGAAACGCCGAAAAGGGTTTTACATAAAGAAGTACAATATATATATATGTAATCTTTATGAAAAATTTCTAATAGAAATTTAATCTTACGTTTTCTCCAGTAGGGAAATATGTTAATTTACCTATGAAGATATTTAAATCAAATTTAATTAATATAATTCTAAAATTAAGTATAGCAATATATCATATAAAACATTAGTAAATTAATTTGAACGAACCATAAATTAAGAATATATGGGAACAGTAATTAGAAAAAGCGCAAAAAATTTAATCATTATTTACATTGGACTAGCAATCGGTTATATAAATACGCTAATTTTATATCCATATATTCTTACCGAAACAGAGATTGGCTTAATACGATTATTAATAAGCGTTTCATTTTTATTTGCAACTTTTGCATCATTGGGCTCATTCAGCATGCCGGGCAAATTCTTTTTTTATTTTGAAGATGAATCTAAACAACACAGCGGTTTTTTATTCTTTCTTATAATTTGGGGCTTGGCCGGATTTACTCTATTCACTATCGCATTTCTTTTGTTTAAAAACATAGTAATAAACATTTATATAAAAACATCACCACTGTTAATACAATATTATTATTATTTTATTCCTTTTACCTTTATTGCTTTGTTTATCGGGATATTTAAATCATACATTATTATTCAAAAAAAACCCGTAGTTCCGACATTTATAAATGAAGTCTTTTTTAGGCTTTTTATAATAATAGGCTTAATCATTTTTTTAATGAAGATGTTAAATCTCAATGCTCTCATTTCGTTTATAATAATATCTTATGGCCTGGGATTAATTATTTTAATCTTTTACACAAAATCAATTAAAAGTTTATTTCTTAAACCCAATTTTTCAATTTTTAAGAGCAAATATTTTAATGAATTATTAACTTTTAGCGGATTTATGCTCTTTGGCAGTGCCGGATCTTTATTAATTTCAAATATTGACGGTTTAATGCTAAGTGCTTATAAAGGTTTGGCACAGACCGGTATTTATACAATTGCTTTTTTTATTGCAACTGTAATTGAGATTCCGAAAAGGTCTCTTGTGCAGTCAGTAATTCCTTTTGTCTCAGAAAGTAACAAAAATGAAGATTTTAAGCATCTAGATATATTATATAAAAAATCTTCTATTAATCAATTAATAATAGGGTCATTAATTTTTATTGGCATTTGGTCGAACATAAATAATTTGTTTAACCTAATGCCTCACGGAAACATATATTCAGCAGGGAAATGGGTCGTATTTTATATCGGACTTTCAAAGTTGTTTGATTTAGCTACCGGCGTTAATGCCGAAATAATAGGGACTTCTAAATATTATAAATATAATTTGGTATTTATGATGCTGCTGGGAATTTTAGCTATAATAACAAATGTTATTTTTATACCCAAATACGGCATGATAGGTGCCGCATTTGCATCTGCAATTTCAATATTCTTATTTAATATAATTATATTTTCATTTTTATTAATAAAGATGAAAATACAACCATTCACTATTAATACTATAAAGGTTTTGGTAATCTTCGGGCTAACTTATTTTCTCAACTATTTTATACCGCAACAACATAATATATTAATAGATATAGCATTAAGAAGTTCTTTGATTTTTATATTCTTCGGCGGATTAATAATCTGGACAAAATCTTCCGAGGATATAAATGAAACATTATTAAAGATTTTTAACAGTATAAAAGAAAAAATTTGACTTATTTTATTACAAAAAGATTAATAAATTAATTAGATGCTAATATTATAAAAGATGAATTATTCATTCGTTAAAGTTACTTCTTTTTACAGGGATTATTTAGATCAGTATTATTCGAAAAACCCCGAAATTGTAAAAGCTGAATACATAGGACAATATCAACATTTAATGTATGATTCCTTTGGCTGGGCAGATTTTTTCCAACAAAATTTATCTATGATGGGCATTAAAGCCTATGAAATAATTTTTAATGCCAAGCCTTTACAGCAAGAATGGGCTTTAGAGAATAGTACTGAGTTAAGGGGTAAAGAATTAATCATTTTCCAATTAAAATTATTAGAACCTGATATCGTATTTTTTCAGGATACTGTTAATTTCAACGGTGAATGGATAGAATATTTAAAGAGGGAAGTCCCATCTATCAAAAAAGTAATTGGATGGTGTTGCAATCCTTTCACACTAAAACAAATAGAAATGTTTAAACATTTTGATTTCATGGTAGCATGCTCTCCGTTATTTTCGCAAATTTTTAATAATAATGGTTTAAAAACTTATGTAATGCCTCATGCTTTTGAGCCTAAAATTCTTGAACGGATTAAATATAGTACAAATGATAAAAAAGATATAACTTTCATTGGTTCGTTAATTCCAAATGCAGATTTTCATGATTATAGGACTTCAATAATTGAAGAATTATTATCCTCCGACGTAAATTTAAGTGTGTATACAAAGCTTATTCATATTTCAACTCCTATGGTAGTATCACAAAAAATATTATATTTTTTAACTAAAAGACTCTTAAAATCTGGTTATAAAGGAAAAATATTAAATATTCCTATGATTAAAAAAATGATCCCGCTAAAAGAAGCACCTAAAAAACCAAATTATTCAGATAGATTAGTTAAATCAGCAGATAAACCTGCATATGGTTTGGATATGTATAACATAACAAACAATTCTAGAATAAATCTTAACATTCACGGCGGTATTGCTGGAGAATATGCAGCGAATATGAGAATATTTGAATCTACCGGTGTTGCTACTTGTCTTGTCACAGATTGGAAAAAAAACTTAAATGAATTTTTTGTGGAAGATGAGGAAATAATAACTTTTAAATCTTCTGAAGAATGTATTGAAAAAGTAAAATGGTTGTTAAATAATCAGAATGAAATTGAAAAAATAAGTCTAGCCGGACAAAAAAGAACGCTAAAGGATCATAATTTTAAAGTGAGAGCAGAACAGTTAAATGAAATAATTTTGAATGAATTAAAATATTAAAAATGAAAATTCTTGCTAGAAAATTTGAAAATGTTTTTCTTTTCTTTAATAATAAAAATTATAGGGTATTTGTTAGATTACTCATAAGGTATGGAAAAATAAGTAGAAACAATCCGCGAGAAATTAGCTTTCTAAAATATAAGATACATGTCCCGGATTGTTTATCTTTTGTATTTCAATTTAAGGAGATATTTGTAAAAAAATATTATTTGTTTCAAACAGAGTCAAAAATTCCTGTAATTTACGATTGTGGTGCAAACATTGGAATTAGTGTTTTATTTTTTAAGTCTATATACCAATCTTCAAAAATAAAGGCATTTGAAGCTGATAAAAATATTTCTGTAATATTACAAAATAATTTGGTGAATAATAGTATAAATGATGTCGAAGTAATTTCCAAGGCAGTTTGGGTAGATAACAAGGGAATAGATTTCAGCATAAGTGGCTCAGATGCCGGTTCAATATTTGGCTCAGAAAGCAAGACTCGAGTAGAATCAATCAGATTGAGAACTTTAATTGAAAATGAAAATCATATAAATTTTTTAAAAATGGATATTGAAGGTGCGGAAACAGAAGTTATAACAGACTGCAGCGATTTGTTATATAAAGTGGAAAATATTTTTATAGAGTTTCATTCATATGTCAACTTTCCCCAGAATTTAAGCAAAATTATTAGTGCTTTGGAATCTAATAATTTCAGATATTTTATAAAATCTGAAGAGAACAGAAAAAGTCCTTTTATAAATAAAGTGAATAAAGAATTTCCAAACACGGATTTACAATTGAACATTTTTGCATATAGAGAGAATTGAAAATTCTTCACATAAATATTGACGATTCAAAAGGCGGAGCATCCATTGCCTGCCAATCCATTAATTCTGCTCTTAATTCCATCGGTGTAGATTCTTCGGTTTTAGTTCAAAAGAAATTTAATGTCCAAAATAAATCAAATGAAATAGTAGATAACAGGATAAGAAAATTTTTTTACTTCATTAGATTCGCGCTTGATTACATAAGTATCTACTTATTAACAGTTAAACAAAGAGGGCGTTTTTCATTTCCTTATTGGGGAGTCGATATTACCAAACATAAGTTAGTTAAAAAAGCAGATGTAATTCATCTTCATTGGATAAACGGCGGATTTATTTCAATTAAAACTTTTAGGAAATTATCCAAATCGAATAAACCAATAGTCTGGACATTGCACGATATGTGGGCATTTACCGGCGGCTGTCATTATGCCGGAACATGTGATAATTATAAAAATCAATGTAACAATTGTCCTTCTTTAAAATTTCATGGCATAAATGATTATTCATCCAGAATATTTAAAAATAAAATTGATGTATATAAAATTCTTAATCTAAATATAGTTACATGCAGTAATTGGCTGGCCGGTTGTGCAGGTGACAGTACGTTATTTAAAAAGTGTAATATTAAAGTTATTCCAAACCCAATTGATATAAATTTATTTAAACCATTAAATAAGATTACCAGCCGAGAAAATCTGAATTTACCGGTTGATAAATTTATTATACTTTTCGGTACAATGAATCTTAAAGATAAGCGTAAAGGTTTTTCTATTTTAATTGAAAGTTTAAAGCTTCTTTATAATGAATTTCCTGAGGTAAGACCAAAACTTGAAATCGCGGTTTTCGGATCGCTAAGCAATCAGAATATAACTTTGCCGTTTAAGACAAACTTTTTAGGAAAAATAAACGAAATCAATAAGATAGTGGAATGTTATAATTCGGCAGATGTATTTGTAGCACCGTCAATAGAGGATAATTTACCCAATACGGTAATGGAATCATTAGCATGCGGAACGCCGGTTGCAGCATTCGATATAGGAGGAATACCGGATATGGTAGATCATAAACAAAACGGGTTTCTGGCAAAGAAAGTAAATGCTGATGAATTAAAAACAGCAATCAGATGGTTTATTGATGTTGATAAAACATTTAAAGATTCATTAAGTTATAATGCTAGAAAAAAAGTAGTTGATAATTATAATCCGATAAGAATAGCCAATAGTTACCTGACATTTTATCAAGAAATATTGTCATCCTAAAAATTGCTTAGTTTTGCTAAATATTTAAGATAATTTACTAAGGAGCAAGTAGAATTGGTTTTAATTATATTATTCTCTTCAAATGCATTTTACATATCACTTACTTAAGATTTATTTACAAAATTTTTAATGCAACTTGAAGATAATTGTTAAATGCACCAATTGTTTTATATTTAAAGTTAAAGGACTCTTCAAAAATTCTAAAGGCAAAAAACTCATGGTTAGGGACACAAAATTCATCGAAAATTAAAATATCCCCGGGTTTTAATAAATGGTATATTGATGTTAATACAAATAATGTAGATGAAAATAAGTCTGCATCAAGATGAATAACTCTTTTAATATTTGGATTAAATGCAGTAGTTTCTAAAAATTCGGTCATGGTATTTTGAAAAAGCCCTTTAATGAATTTATATCTATTATCATGAAAATTTAAATAATTAGGAGACATTTCCCCTTTCTTAAAAATTCCCCAATCATCAGGAAGACCTTCAAAGGTATCAAATCCAAAAAACCTGGATCCTTCATTTTTATTTTCCTTTATCCACCACTCAAAAGATGTTCCTGCGGCAACGCCAAATTCCAAATAGTCAATTTGTTCATTAGAAAGGTTTTCTGATTTCATAACAAATTGGTGGAGTTTAAATCTTTCAGGATAATTTCTGACTAACTTAAAATAGTCATCAAATTCAAGTTTTGATTTTCGCTGATTATTTATCCAATGTGATAACTTTATGGAATTTCCAATAAAAATTAGAGGAGTCGAAATAAATTCCAAATAAATTCCAGGTTTTAATAAGAAAAAAAGACCTTTCAGCAATGATATAATTCGAATAATAATTTTTCTCATTTAAGAATTCTTAATTAAAAATTTTATAAATAGTTTTATTTTCCATTTAAATATAAAAAGAATAAATTTTATTATGGCATCAGAATAAAACATTTATTAAAAACAACTTGAATTAACTTTTAATTGAAATGACGACTAAATGATGAAAATCATCATGCGGTTTTTTAAGTATTAAAATATTAATTTGACTATTATCGTGATTAGCAAGATATACGTTACCATAAATTATACCATTATTATGATTTGGGGTAGATTCATGAATAATAGTTCCTGAAACCGGTGTCTCATTAAATTACCAATATGCAACTAATCCTGATTCATTATCAGTAAGTTCTTTCTTCATATTTAAAGCTATTTGACTTTAGGTCCTAACAAAATTCCAAATCCTAACTTCATCTAGTCCTTCTTTAAAGTATTCAGTATAAATCAAATAAACTCTTGCTCCAATTCTTAAAGGTATGGTTCCTGGTTGAATATTACCATATGCGGAAATACTATATATTAAATTACCATTTAAACATGCTTTTACACCCTGTCGAAGAATAATAAGTAACGGCAATATGGTTCCATTAGTTTTCGACAAATGTATTTGGAACCATCATTCTTTCCCAATAATAGTCAGCATTTTGAGCAGTTACTCCATCAAGAAAGATTCCAGGTGATAAAACTTGTGCAAATTCTACACCATAATTCGATAATCCTTTACAAACGATAGTATTGTAATATTGTTGTGCTGGTTTTACCCATGCCTCTATTGTAATTACAGTATCTATGGAAGAAATGATTTAGAATTTGGAACTACAACATATCCGCTAACGCCATCTAAATAAATAGCATTTCCGAGTTAAACTGTACCCTAATCAACAGTTATTTAAATACTTCCGTTACCATTTTGAACAGGTGTTAAATTAATTACTATTTCTGAAGTAATTCCTTGATCCACAATGAGTGTAGATTTACCTTTGTATAAAATAGTTCCATTTATATATTCGGCAAATATTTTTAGATCCCACAACCCAACATTCACATTTTTAAAAGTAATATTAGCTGTAGAATCTGATGACACTTATACAGAATCTACTAAGGTGTCAGAATTCGCGTTATTTAATACAAATAAAATTATTGAAACATCTGATAGGGTATTTACTTTATCAATATTAATTGCAACTTTTCTGTAAGTTTTAAAACTCCCGAAGGAGATACCAGAGTTTCTTATGAACATCTATTTATTATTATAATGATAAACAAAGAACATAAATCAGTTTTTCATTTGTTCACCCGCTTAATTTGTTTTTTAGTATAAATTTATATTAAATACTATTTATTACTTTCTGTTGTTTTCCTATCAAATTTAATAGAAATATAATCTAAAGCATTTTATAATCTCGAATTGATCTCATTCACGTCAGAGCGTGGTTACGATACCCCCGCAATTAACTGTTGTGGCTAACTATCTTATTATACAGGCTAATAATATTTTCAATGAAATACAAAAAATTTTAAATACAAACATTATTTTTCTTGATTGTACAATAAATATTTCATAAATTTTTATTACAAATTTAGTTGATCTCAATTTAATGGGGGTCTCCATGAAAATGGTGCTTTTCTTATCAACATTTCTATATATCACTTTTTATTTCGGCTGTTCAAATAATTTAGTTTCGCCGTCTAATACAAATTCCAATAATTTCGGACAAGTATCATTGAAAATCAGCAGTGACAGCATTCCTAGTAATGTAGTAAAGGTAACGGCTATTTTGAGTAAAAATGGAGAAGATACATTAACAACTAGTATTGTGCCAATGACTGTTTCATCAGCTAATTTAAATTTTACAAATGTTCCTGTCGGAACATGGCATTTAAAGGTAATTGCAGAGAATAGTGCTGGTATAATATTATATGCAGGCAATACAGATATAGAAGTCAATACTGGAGAATTGACAAAAGTAAATCTTACCCTTATTCCAACAGGCCAGGGGACAGGTAGTATTTTTATTCAAGTTAATTGGGGAAATAACAGTACAAACTGGATAGATTTTCTATACAATCCAATATTTACACCACAAGATAATCCTAGCATGCCAAATGCTGTTTCGCAGGGGGAGATATTATATGAAAACGGCATATATAAGATGTGGTATTTGTGTACTTATAATGCTGGTAAAGGAAATATATGGTACGCTGAATCTCAGGATGGGATAAACTGGCAGAATAAATCTAATCAGCCAGTTTTTGAAAATGATCTTCCAGGGACTTGGGATGATTACACAGTTGGCCCGGGGGCAATAGTAAAAGATGCCCAAGGTAATTACATGCTGTATTATAATGGTTGGAGTAATCAATATGGTCAATGGCAAATAGGATTAGCTACATCAATTGATGGAGTTAATTGGGAAAGATACAATAATCCAGTACTGCATGCTGACAGTTCAAGTGAATTTAAAATTGGCGTAGTATCTGTTTTAAAGTTTAATAGTATTTATTATATGTATTATAATGCTAGTCCTATTAATAATTATAATAGTTGGAGAATAAATTTAGCTACTTCAACCGATGGTTTACATTGGACAAAATATTCAAGTAATCCAATCTTAAGTCCGACGCTTCAATGGGAAGGCATTGGTGTTTTATACCCATCTATAATATATGATAATAATCAATTTATTATGATCTATTCAAGTTCGGACAGGACAAAATTCGGGATTGCATATTCTCAAGATGGAAAAATATGGACAAAAAATTCAAATTATATATTTAGTAACTATATGACCAATAAAAGTTATGAACAAATAAATTATCCTTTTTTTATGAAAGTTGGCAATATTTATAGACTTTACTATACCGCAACAACATCAGACAATATATTAGAAATTTGTTTAGCTGAAGGATTTAATTTATAAATTTATGTATCTGAAAATGAAGAAATGTTTTATAATCCTTAAAATGTAACTGTAATTTTTCATAACTAGCATTTTGAAAACATTCTTAGGATTCTATCTATCGTACATAATTAATATTTTTATTATATAATATTTGTTTACAAAAAAATAAAATTTTTATAATCTTAATTTTATTTAATAAATTATTTCTAAGTGTTTTAAAGTATTTTTAATAAATACTTAAAAAATTTCAATAATTCTTAATTATATAGGGGTCTCCGTGAAAAAGATACTTTCCTTAATTTTAGTTACTTCTTTTGCGATTTATTTCGGTTGCTCAAATAATTTAGTTTCGCCGTCTTATATAAGTTCCAATAACTTCGGACAAGTATCATTGAAAATCAACAGTGACAGTATACCAAGTAATGTAGTAAAGGTAACGGCTATTCTTAGTCAAGTAGGTAAAGATTCAATGACCACTAGTATTATGCCAATATTAAATAATTCAGCAACTTTAAACTTTGCAAGTATACCTATTGGTTCCTGGCATTTAAAAGTAAATGCTGAAGATAAAAACGGTAATATTATATATTCTGGAGAAGCTGAAGTAATTGTTCAAACTGGAATTACAACATCAGTGGTCTTAAATTTAATGCCGGTAAGTAGTGGCGTTGGAAATATTATTATCACAGTAAACTGGGGAAATAATTATAATAATTGGGTAGATTTTTCGGGGAATCCTGTATTAAATATTGTTGATTCTAGTAGTCCATTTGGAGTTACAAGCCCTAAGATTTTAGTTGATAATTCGGTTGTGAAAATGTGGTATAGACAGCAAGGCGCATCTGGTCATTCTACAATTGGGTATGCAGTTTCAAATGATGGTATACATTGGACAATTCCGTTCAATCATCCCGCTCTTAATACTGGTAGTTCGAGTGAATGGGATTCATATGCTGTTACAGATGGTGTAGTTTTAAAGGAGGATAATTCTTATAAAATGTACTATAGAGGCACCAATGTTCATGATGGATATGCTGCAATAGGATTAGCCATATCTAGTGATGGTATAAATTGGGAAAAATATTCTAATCCTGTTATGACTCCGGAAGGAAATGAGATTGCAATAGGTCCGGAAGATATTATTAAAGTTAATAGTGAATATTACATTTATTATAATATGTTAAATAATGGGAAATTATCTGTTGGATTAGCTTTTTCAAGTGACGGAATAAATTGGACAAGATATCAAGATAATCCTATTATTTTTCCAACACTACCTTGGGAGGAAAATGGGACATATTTTTCGTCTATAATTTACGAAAATGGTACTTATAAAATGGTATACACTAATTCTAATATGAGTCTTGGAGCTTTTGGAAGCGCTATTTCACTAGACGGAATAAATTGGGAAAAAGTAGGATCTAATCCATTCTTTACAAGTGAAGAAACAGTTGGGAATTGGGCAAATAAAATAACATATCCATTTTTAGTTAAATTTAATAATAAATATAGGGTTTATTATAACAATAGTAATCCCAACGATGGAATTTATAAAATAGGTTTTATACAAAGTTCTACATTTTAATAGAAAGACTGAATTCAGGAAATAAAAAAAGAGTAATAATTTTTTATTATAACCTAGTTGAATAAATTAAGAGTAAGCTTATTACTTTCGGCTTAATGTATTAATTTCATAATAAATACGGGGACAAAATGAAAACTATTCTTTCCACATTTATAATTTTTCTATTTATTTCATATGGATGTACAAACAGTAGTATCTCTCAAAATAATTCCAGTAATAATTCCGGTCAAGCCTCATTAAAGTTGAGTGAAGATAAAATTCCATCAGCTGTTTCAGGCATTACAGCTTTTTTAACTAATAAAGAAATTGATACACTAATGCGTAAAGTAAATGTCTTTTCCGATTCTTCTGTATCTATAAACTTTATTGGAGTACCAAAAGGCAGTTGGCATTTAAAAGTGATTGCATATAATAAAAGTGATGAAGTATTATACACAGGTTATGATAATCTATTAATTCAACCCGGTAAAATAACAAATGTAAATATTGATTTATTACCTGATAATAAGACTACTGGAAATATACAAATTAAAGTTAATTGGGGAAAACCAAAAGTAAATTGGATAGATTATTCAAACAATCCTTTATTTACCGTAAAGAAAAACCCGTCAAATCCCAATGGGGTAAGTACTTCAAAAATAATTTTTGATGACGGCATTTATAAAATGTTTTATTCATGTATTTACAATGCGGGAAAAGGTAAAATTTGGTATGCTGAATCTGAAAATGGCATTATATGGAATACAACTTCCGATGAACCTGTCTTTGAAAGCGATACAAGGGGAACATGGGATGATTATAATGTTTCTCCGGGGGCTATTTTAAAAGATAAGGATGGCAATTATAGAATGTATTATAACGGCTGGAGTACACAAGAAGGTAAATGGCAGATAGGGCTTGCAATATCAACTGATTGTATTAATTGGCATAGATATCCTTACCCTGTGCTAATAGCAAACGATTCAAACGAATTTAAAATTGGTGTTGTATCTGTTTTGAAGATTAACAATTTATATTATTTGTACTATGGTTCTAACCCAAAGGACGATTATAATAACATGAAAATAAATTTAGCTTTGTCAATTGATGGAATTCATTGGGAAAAATATTCAGGTAATCCGATAATTAAACCATCATTTGCCTGGGAAGGTGTTGGGATTACGTTTCCTTCTGTGATTTATGATAACGATCATTTTGTTATGATATATAGTTGTGCCGATAGAACCAAGTTTGGAATAGCTTATTCCAATGACGGGAAAAAATGGACTAAAAATTCAAATTATGAATTTAGTAATCAGATGACATCGTATAAATATACTCAAATAAACTATCCTTTTTTGATGAAAGTCAATGATGAATATAGATTGTATTATACAGCTACGACAAACGGAAGTGAATTGCAGATTTGTTTAGCACTCGCATCAAAATTATAAATATAAGAAGCAAATATATTTTGAAGCTTTGAACAGCAATAAATCAAAAATAAATTAGGTTTTATAATTATACATAGTTAATTTATTTCAATTATCGAGGAAAGTTCTTTACAAATATTTTTCCTATCGTATTTTTTTATAATAGAAATATCGGTTTTATATTTTGTTTTATTTTTAAGAATATTTTCTGCATCATCAGTATAATTAAAAATTTCACCCGAATTACTTTCGGTTATAATTTTTTTTACTTCTTCATTGTCATCTCCAAATGCAATTATCGGTTTTCCTGCTCTTAAATATTCAAATAATTTCCCTGGAACATGTCTTTTTTCCGTTGCACATACTAAAAGAAAAGAAGCCTTACCAAGCTCATTTATCATTTCATCGTATTGAAGAAATCCCAAATACTTTGAGTGATCTTCCAAACCGGCCTTTTTTATTGCTTCTTTAATTCCCGGACTTACACTTCCAATAAAATGAATCTTTAATTTTCTGCCGCAATCTATTTCTTTCTTAACCGTATTCCAGAAGTTAGGTATATTTTGGAAATCAAAAATATTTCCGGCATGAACTATTATTTCACTCTCATTATCTTCTTTTTTATTAGCAATATTTTTAAATTCATCCTCATTGTATCCCCAATAAAGAACATGTGACTTATTTGATAAGAAATTATATTTTCTTATATAATCATTCTTCATGGTATTTGTTACAAAAATGGCTGCATCAGCATGCTTTAAAACTTTTTTTTCAAGATGATTGTCGTAGGCTAAGGTCAACTTGCTTCTTTTAAATCCTCTGTAATAAGCAATATCAACCCAAGGATCAATAAATACAGGTATATGATGAGATTTAAAATATTTACTAAGTTTCATCCCTATTAAATGAGCAGTATGAGGGGGTCCTATTGATATAATTGTTTTAAACTCTTCTTCTTTTAATAATCTTTTGCTTTCTCTTACCCCCGGGAAATACCATCCTGCGCGTGCATCCGGAACAAATAAATTCATCCTTATCCATATAGAAATTTTGTGGCTTAAACTATCATTTGTTTTTGAGATTGTTTCGGATGCAATTAGTCGATCATCCTTTTCCTTTCCTGTAAATCGTTTATAAGCCTCAAAGGGTTCATATGAATTAGTTCTAAATACTTTAAGGTTTTTATCTATATCTTTGAATAGGTTCTCATCTTTTTGGGAAAAAACATCCGTTTTATTTACTGTTAAGACTAATGGCTGCCATCCGAATTCCGGCAAATACTTAATCATTTTTAAAGGCCAATGAATAGATGCTTTCCCGGAAGGAGGCCAGTAATATGTAATGAATAAAACTTTTTTCATCTTTAATTAAAATACTCAAAAACAATTTAGTATCGAATAATTCTTTGGTCTTTTATATATTCTATTTTAATTGATGATGGCAAATTTAATTATAATAACTAGAAAATTGAAACTTATCACAATATAGTCCGGTTTTAGTATTGTATATTTATTTTTGATGTCTTAGATTAAAATATAATTACCTGCATGAGAAATTAATGTTAATAGATATAAAAATAGCATCACCGCCTTACAAAATATTACAACCCAAAGCTGCTGAAGAGCTTAAGAAAAGAATGGCAGGCCGGCCCGCTATTTCCAGGATGATAGATTCTGCTGCTAACCATTCTGCAATTGAATCTAGATATATTGTGGTTCCGGATGCAAATGATACTGCAGAAAATAAATTCTATTCTAAAGACGGAATTTACTATATACCGGATACCAAAACCAGAATGATTGAGTACGAAAAATGGTCTAAGGAATTGACGAAATCTGCTGTTAAAAGATTATTTGAAAATAATAATTTAAATCCCGAAGAAATTAGTAATTTAATTACTATCTCTTGTACGGGATTTTTCGCTCCCGGTTTAGATTATCATTTAATAAACGAGTTTAAAATAAAATCAAATGTAAAAAGAACCAATATTGGTTTTATGGGATGTGCGGCTTCAGTGATTGGGTTTAATCATGCGCTGGATATTCTCAATTCAAGTTTAAGTTATAAAAAGAATATATTATTAGTATCTGTAGAACTCTGCAGCTTACATTTGCAAACAGAACCAACTAGAGATAATATTCTTGCAAATATGATTTTCGCAGACGGATGTGCAGCGGCTTTGTTTTCCAATGATAATTATGATAACAGTAAAGTTAAGTTAAAATTAATTTCTGCTGATTCCATCCTGTTTGATGATTCCGAAAATTACATGGGATGGAAAATCGGTAATTTCGGTTTTGAAATGATGTTGTCTTCCGATTTACCTAAAATTATTATAGAAAAAGCTGTTCCTGTGTTAAATAAAATTTTAAATGAAAAAAATATTTCACCGGACTCTATAAAATACTGGGCTCTTCATCCCGGAGGCAGAGCTATTTTGGATGCTCTGCAAGAAGGCTTACTTTTATCAGATGAAAAATTAAATCCTTCAAGAAATATTTTAAGTAAATATGGAAATATGTCTTCTGCATCTATTTTATTCGTATTAAAAGAAATAATAGATAAAGAAAATATTTCAAAAGCAGATTATTGCTGTGTAGTTGCATTCGGTCCTGGTTTGACAATGGAAGTCGCATTATTAAAAGGTGAATAATGATCTTTAAAAGATATTATACACCTGAGTTAATGGATGATTTCTCAATCCAGGATAAAAGAATTGACTTAGCTTTACATGAGTTGCAAATCATTAATAAATATCTTGGCGGAAATAATACTACTACAAAGGGATTGAATATTTTACTTCAAAAATTTCCCTCTAAATTAAAAGTAAAAATTCTAGATGTGGGTTCTGGTTCTGCTGACACAATTCTTTCAAATAAAAATAATGGTTATGATATAAATATTTATGGTATAGATATAAATAAAAGAGCTTGTAAATACGCGAAGTCAAATTCACCTGAATTAAAAGTTATATGCGGAAATATTTATTCAATTCCAGTTAAGCTTAATCAGTTTGATATTGCTCATGCATCATTAGTCCTCCATCATTTTAAAGAAAAGGACATACAATATTTATTAGCTAAAATAATTGAGAGTGTTAAATACGGTATTATTATAAATGATTTACGCAGATCAATTTATGCATTTATTGGTATCAAATTATTAACACTAATTTTTTCCAAAAGTGTAATGGTAAAAAACGACGGCCCGCTTTCTGTAAAACGAGGATTTGTTAAAAAAGATTTAATAAAAATTTTGGACAGTTTAAATATTAATAATTATGAAATTAAAAAGACCTGGGCATTCCGCTGGCTGATCATTATTTACAAAAATAATTAAAGAAAATGGAACGGTATAAGTCTGAAATAACTATAATTGGAGGCGGTCCGGCAGGTTCTACCGCTGCAATTTTTTTAGCGGAAATAGGCTTTGATGTCTGCTTAATTGAAAAGAGAAAGTTTCCACGCGAAGTTCTTTGCGGCGAATTTCTTTCCAAAGAGGTTATTGAAATTATTAAAGAACTAAATCTTTATAATGAATTCATATTGCTAAATCCTAATTGTCTAAAAACATTTAAATTAATTAACGACGATGGAAAGGAAATCTCATCAGACTTAAATTTTCCGGCATACGGATTAAAAAGATCAAAATTTGATAATTTTCTTCTAAATGAAGTAAAAAATAGAAAAATTAATGTTTATCAGCCTTGCCAGGTAAATGAAATATTATTTGATAAAAATGAATATAGATTAATTTGCTCAAATCAAAATAATGAACAAATTGAGATAACAACAAGGAATGTAATTGCTGCTTATGGCAAACAAAATATGCTTGATAAAAAATTAAATAGAAATTTTACTAATACTAAATCTCATTTAAATGGTGTCAAATTTCATTTAGAAAAAAAATATTTCAAAGATTTTAAAAAAGATGAAATTAAAATTTTTTCCGGCAATGAAATTTATTGCGGTTTAAATGAAGTAAATGAGAATAATATTACAGTTTGTTTTTTAGAAAATAGAAAAACCAACAATCTATCCCCTCGTAATAACCTTATTAGATTTATTTCAGAAACAATAAAATTTAAGGAAATATTTGATGGCGATTTTAAAATACCGCTGTCAAACTTCCCGATTCATGGTTCTGGAAATATATATTTTGGGAAAAGGGAACTTGTGGAAAATGGTATTTATATGATTGGTGATGCCGGACGTGTGATTGCACCGGTTGTCGGCGACGGAATTGGAATTGCTCTACAATCAGCCAAACTTATTGCTAATATCTTTGAGAAAATAAAGAAAAACAAAATTACACTTTCAGAATCTTATGAATTATATCATTTTGGATGGAATGAATTATTTGCCAAAAGAATTAGGACAGCAGCTTTAATTCAGAAAATTATATTAAGGAACTATTCAAGAAATTTTAGTATACAGTTAACAAAGATCTTTCCTTGGATTTTACCTCATCTTATACAAGCAACACGATCATAATAATTTAAAAATATTTTAGAACTTCAAATTATAATTGATCTTCAGTATATTTACATATATTAATTTTGGTAATGTTATTGTTGAAAATTTGTATGGTTAAAAATAATAAATACGATTTATAATGGAAATCAGTTTGAAGAATTTGCAGAAATTTGTAGTTGTTGGTGATAGAGTTTTAATTAGGCCCGGAGAGGCTAATGAAAAGACAGGCAGCGGGCTTTATCTGCCTCCCGGTGTATCTGAGAAAGAAAAAGTTCAGAGTGGGTATATTATAAAAGTAGGACCCGGTTATCCCATGGGTTCTCCTGTTGAAGATGAGCCGTGGAAGGAATCTAAAGAGCCAGTTAAATACATACCGCTTCAGGCAATAGAAGGGGATTTGGCAATTTTTTTGAGGAAAGAAGCTGTGGAAATCGAATTTGAAAAAGAAAAATTCTTGATTGTTCCCCAATCTGCAATTCTTCTTTTAATTAGAAACGATGCTTTCGATCTTTAATTGTATTCAACTTTGATGAATAAGAGTTTAAAAGAGTTGAATAAACTTTGTTAGCATAAATTTAAAAATCGGATCTCTTTTTCCTATATAGACACATTCTTCCTGTAATTCGGGTTCAATTTCTGTTTCCGAATTCTCTCCGATTTCATCATATGCAGCTTCAAGGTGATTTCTTAAAGCTTCTATTTTATCAAAACGTGAAACCGGAAGGTTCAAATCAATACATTGAGCTAACAATTCTTCTTGTGAATAGTTCGAAAGATTGTTTTTGTTTGTGTATGTATCCGTTTCTCTCATGATTGGTACTACCTCTTATGAGTTTGATTAGTAATTTCAGAGGAAATTTTATTTTCTAGTAATTAAGTTTTATTAAAAATTATTAATTTTATAAGTTATTCCCACCAGCTTAATATTTTAAATTGAGAAGATTTTAAATTCAATTTCGCATTATTAATTGCTGCGCTGCTATAATATAAAGTAGCATTTCCTGATGCTGCTTTAAAATCAACGCTCTGTCCTACAAACATTGTAGCTCCATAAACAGTAGAATTACCCGTCAATTGTACAGTTATTTGAGATTGACCATATACGATAATAATTCCGTTAAAAGTGAATTGGCCGCTTAATGTTAAATTACCGTTAACTACCATAATTCCATATCCTTCCACTGTGCCGGTAAAATGAACATCACCATTGACGTAAGTAATTTTGGGTTGTACAAGAGTTCCCAAAGGAGTACCTGTTGTATATGTTCCAGTTGGTAAAGTATAGTCCGCTCCAAAAATTATATTTTGTGTTACTTGATCCCAGTTTGTAGTATCAGGAATTGTTGCAACACTTGGAGTTCCCCCAGAACCGGTAATTGCTTTTGTTATTTTGGGTTTAATATTATTAACAACGTAAGCACTATCAGAAGATTTATTAACTCCAATTCCAGGAAGGGATGAGCCTCCTGTTAGGTTACCATTCATATCATGATCATTACCGCTCATATCAACATTACCGTTAAAGTTAATTGATAAATTGGTAGACGATATATATACAGCTGCATTAACAGCAGGCGGTAAGACAGGAGTTCTTTTTGCCAGTATCATGCTTGTATGGTCAACGCCGGAAAAGTTGCCGATAGATTTTATTTTTAAAGCAGTGTCCGGTCCGGAAATGGAAATATCATAACTTCCATCCATAAGAGGATTATCGTTAAAAGTTCCGCTTAAGGTTTTATCTTCACGTAATTTTTCCAAATAAATTTCAATACCGGAATTAGAAATAAGCCTAGCCTGCATATCATCATAATAATTTACAGTTGTTTTGAATCCTTGATTGGTATTTGCATTTAAATTTATTTCTAAGATGGTAATTATTATCCCCAAGCCAATTATAACAACTAATAAACCTTTTCCCATTATATGTTCCTCGGATTTACAGTTACTTCCCAATATGATTTTGCATAATTCGAATCTACCTTTGAAGAAGACTCAAACCAGAGTTCAGCTTTAATATATTTTATACTATCAAGAGCTGTTGTCTGAACACCTAAACTATTCATGTATGTAAAATTTAAATTTGTCAAATCTAATGATGGTCCTGAAGATGTATCGTTATTAACAATTCTATAAAAAATTCTATTATCAGGATTTGCAGTGTAAGATGGTTTTGTAGAGTCACTAATAGTTAATGTTACAGTGCTCATTGTTCCGGAAGAATCAATATCAGAATAGAAAGAAAATTTATGGGGTTCAGCATCAATTATTGCAGTACCTTTATAATCATAACCTACCTTTCTCAAATCACTATCAATAATTTCAGCCAGAGTTCCGGAATTACCCTGAAGTCTTAAATTTGTGTCTGAAGCGTATTTAATCTGATTTGAATATATATTAAGATTCATTATTATAAGGAAGATTATTCCTCCGATTAAACTTGCACCTAATATGTCAAGAATAGTATTCATTATTTTAAAGTGTAAATTGATGAAATGCTTACTGGATTACTTAAATAGTCACTTTTTACAGTAACAGTAACTTTCTTATAAAAAGTTTGAATGGGGCTGGCAACGTCGGGATTGCTGCTAGTAACATATTCTACGCTACAGGATATATAATATTTTTCAAAATAAGGTGCAGCTGTTGTATCTTTAAAACCATTATAATCGTCAACATCATTGTAATACGGATAAACTTCACCGGAATCTGGTCCTAAGTCGGCAGGTGGAGTTAAGCTTGCTGTGTTCGTAGTCGGGAAATTAACAGTTGCTTGATCAAAACTTTTACTTTTTATTTCTTCGATCAGATTATCCGCAATTGAAAAAGATGTCATATAAACCTTGTTTTCAAAATCAGATGAAGAAGTTTGCATAACAGATGAATTAAAACGCATTGAAATTAAAGCAAGAATTATCATTCCGCCTAAAGCTAAAATCGATTGGATACCACTCATACCTTCCTCATGTTATTTCCGCAAAATGGCTTAATATTTTCTTGCAAATTTTGAATCAATTATTATGCCCGGATAATAATTTATAATAGTTTTAGAATTTCAATGAATTGAGGATTTTATTTTATGAATTGAATGTATATGATTCGACAGGCGTCAATTGTAGTAACAGAACTGACGTTTTGATTTATAAATTCTTTTTTTCTCTTATGCTTTTTAGTCTTCGCTGTAATGTCCTTTCACTTATTCCCAGAATATCTGCAGCTCTGAGCATATTGCCATCGGTAAAATTCAAGACAGATTTTATATGGTTTTCAACGGCATCGTCAATTGTAATTAGCTTAGTCGATTCTTTTTTTTGAAAAGTTGCGAGCCTCGGGATATCCAGCTCATTAATTGACTCATTTTTAGGAGTTTTTGCAACTGCATTAAAAATTATGTTTTCCAATTCTCTAACATTTCCCGGAAACTCATAATTTCTAAGTAATTCGAGAACATTATTTTCAAAACCGCGTATTTCTTTTTTATAAGTGATGTTACTAATACGTAAAAAATGTTTTGCCAATAAAACTACGTCATCATCTCTAATTTTTAAAGGCGGTAGTTGTATGAATCCCCTATTAAGTCTATAATATAAGTCGGCTCTAAATTCTTTATTATTTACAGCTTCTACCAAGTTTCTGTTTGTTGCTGCAATTATTCTAATGTCTAACTGAATCGGTTTTGGATTGCCGATTCTATAAATTTGATTATATTGAATTGTCCTAAGTAGTTTTCCTTGAAGCTCTTTAGGAAGTTCACCGATTTCATCAAGAAAAATGGTTCCGCCGTTTGCCTCTTCAAAATAGCCTCTTTTTTCGCTTAAAGCTCCCGTAAATGAACCTTTCTCGTGACCGAATAATTCACTTTCAAATAAACTGTGAGAAATTGAAGCTAGGTTTACGGCTATAAAAGGATTGTTTTTTCTTGGTGATAATTCATGTATTTTTCTT
Organism: Ignavibacteriaceae bacterium; assembly: GCA_046705645.1. Taxonomy (GTDB): domain Bacteria; phylum Bacteroidota; class Ignavibacteria; order Ignavibacteriales; family Ignavibacteriaceae; genus FEN-1297. The sequence continues at coordinate 31,514 of JBJKQE010000211.1, forward strand.
GCAATTAAATCCTTACCGGTACCTGTCTCACCGGTTATTAAAATCATTTCATTAGTTGGGGCAAAAATTTCTACCAGTTCAAATACTTTATGCATTAAAGGAGATGCTGTAATTATATCTGAGAAAATTGTCTTGTCGGAAAGTGATTTTGCTGCAGCAAACCTGTGAGAATCTAATTCCAGTTCAAGCATGTGCTGTTCAAGAGCTCTCTTTATTGTTAAGAACAGCCTGTCGGTATCCGGAGGTTTTGTAATATACTCATAAGCACCTAATCTGATGGCTTTTAAAGCTATTTCGGTTTCGTTTATAGCTGTTACCATTATTACCGGAATTTTTGGATAATATTGACTAATACTTTCCAATAGTTCCAAACCATTTAATTTAGGCATATATACGTCTAACAGTATAAGATCTACTTGACGAGTTTCGAGTAAACCCATTACTTTTTCAGGATATTGTTCAGTTAAAACTTCTTCATATCCTTCTTGATGCAATAGTCCTTTTAATAGATCAAGATAAGAAGGTTCGTCATCAACTAAAAGAAGTGTAATTTTTCTCATAATCGATCTTGCCTTTATCTCGGTTTAACTTGAATTGGAATTAATAGTTTATATTTTTAAAGTAAATGTACAAAAG
>JBJKQE010000212.1:0-18415 GCA_046705645.1 Ignavibacteriaceae bacterium
ACATGCTTTCTGCCTTTTCTAGGAGGAACGAATTTCTCTATTTTGTCTGTAAAGAGAATTAAACCGACTTTATCATTATTCTTCATAGCGGAAAAAGCAAGTATAGCGCTAATTTCAGCAGCTATCTGCTGTTTGGTTTTTTCAATAGATCCAAAGATTAATGAACCGCTTAAATCAACCATTAAAATAACCGTAAGTTCCCTCTCTTCTTCAAAAATCTTTATAAAAGGATGACCGAATCTTGCGGTTACGTTCCAGTCGATATTTCGGATATCGTCTCCGAATTGATATTCTCTTACCTCGGAAAATTCCATTCCCCTTCCTTTAAAAACCGAGTGATATTCGCCGGAAAAGACCTGGTTTACAAGCCCCTTTGTTTTTATTTCTATTTGTCTAACTTGTTTTAGAAGTTCTTTTGTTAACATTTGAATAATTTCTATTGCAATTAAAAAATTCTTTTATGTTTATACCCCGCCCCGAATAAATCGGGGCGCCCTTATTACTAAGGGATTCTATTCCCATCGGAGGAATGGGTAAATTTTTACGGAACTTCTATCTTATTTAAAATTTCCTGGATTACATTTTCAGCAGAAATTTCTTCAGCTTCTGCTTCGTATGTTACTGCGATGCGGTGTCTCAATACATCCAGGCAGATTGCCCTAACATCTTCCGGAATTACATATCCTCTTCGCCTTATAAATGCCATTGCTTTTGCACCTAAAGCAAGATTAATCGTGGCTCTGGGAGAAGCACCATAACTTATTAAATCGGACAAATTATCCAATCCGAATTGTTTAGGAGATCTTGTAGCAAAAACAATATCAAGAATATATTTTTCTATCTTTTCATCAACATAAACTTCATGCACTAAACTCCTTGCTTTCAAAATATCCTGCGGTGAAATAACTGCCTGGACTGCTCCATCGATTTCATTAACATTTTGGCGCATTATTTTCATTTCTTCTTCACGGGAAGGATACGAAATTTTTACTTTTAACATAAATCTATCAACTTGAGCTTCAGGCAATGGATAAGTACCTTCCTGCTCAATAGGATTTTGTGTTGCTAAAACCAAGAAAGGTTCTTCAAGTTTAAAAGTTTGTTCGCCAATTGTCACTTGTCTTTCCTGCATTGCTTCAAGAAGCGCACTTTGGACTTTAGCGGGCGCACGGTTAATTTCATCTGCCAAAATAAAATTTGAAAAAATCGGGCCCTTGCGTATAAAGAAGTTTCCGTCTTTCTGGTTGTATATCATTGTGCCTATTAAATCGGCCGGCAGAAGGTCGGGTGTAAATTGAATTCTTTGAAACTTTGCCTTCATTACTGATGAAAGTGTTTTGATTGCAAGAGTTTTGGCCAATCCCGGAACACCTTCCAACAGAACGTGCCCGTTTCCCAAAAGTCCTATAAATAATCTTTCAACCATGGCTTTTTGTCCGACAATTATTTTACCAATTTCGGACATCAATAAATCTATAAAAGCACTTTCTTGTTTAATTTTTTCGTTTAATGCAGAAATATCCAATTTTTAACCTCATTTAATGATTAATAATTGTATTTACTTAATGAAAAGTAATGGGATTAGACGTACGCGAAGTTAAAAAGGTTGCATTTATTTATCAAGGTAACAAAAATGTTTTATGATATTACTCAACCCTGAATACTGCAAATTTTAGGTAGGATGTTTCATTCATAGAAGGAATTTGAGGATGATCTAGGGAAGCCCTGTTTAAATGTATTAATTGAATTTTTCTTTGAGCTTTTACTGCAGCTTTGGAAATAATTTGAATAAATTCATCTTCTTTTAAATGATGTGAACATGAAGAAGTGACCAAAAATCCGCCGCTGCTGATCAACTGTATGGCAAGCTTGTTTAATTTTTCATAACCTTTTACAGCAGTTTTCAAATTCTTTTTACTTTTAGCAAAAGCCGGCGGATCGATCATTATAACATCAAATTTTTTCTTTTCGGAAGAAAGTTTTTCAAAATAATCAAACACATCGCTTACTAAAAATTCAGCTGTATTTGAAAAATTATTCAATTCAAAATTTTGTTTTGCTGATTCAATCTCAAAGGATGAAGAATCGACAAAGGTCACGGATTTTGCACCGGCTTTTGCTGCATGAAGCCCGAATCCGCCCGAATTACAGAATGCATCAATTACATTTTTACCCTTAACAAATTTTTCAATAAGAACTCTGTTATCTCTCTGATCAAAATAGAAACCTGTTTTTTGTCCTTTTTGAAAATCAATTTTATAATTAACCGTGCCGTCACTGATAACTTCGGTTTTCATCTCACCAAAATATAATTCATCCGTTTCAGGTAAACCTTCCAGTTGTCTGAAATATTTCTCATTTTTTGAAAAAATATTTTCAGCCATTAAATTTTCTTTTAAAACTTCAACTATGGATTTAACATACTTCTGCATTCCGAAAGAGTATATTTGCAAAACAAATGTTTGGTTATACTTATCTATAATCAAACCCGGCAAGAAATCACTTTCACTGAAAATCAAACGATAGGATTTTGCCCCGGAATAAAATTCCGTTCTTAATGAATAAGCATCAAGAATTCTCTCTTTAACCAAAGATTTAATGTCTTTTATATGTTCTATACTTAGGATACGCCCTGAGATTAAAGAATTTTTATTATAAAAAGCAGTACCTAAAAATTCATTTCCGGAATTGTACACTTCAACAATATCACCGTTCTCAGGATTGTTCTCTACTTTTTCAATTTCGTTGCTGAAAATCCAAAGATGCCCGGCTTTTAGCCGCCTATCTTCATTTTTCTTTAAAATTAATTTTGAATTCATTATTCGTAAAGGTTTAATTTTATAAAAACAATTATATTCTTAATTTTGATTATAAAAAAACGGGAAATTAAAATGAAAAAATTTCTCTTCACATTGTATCTTCTATTAATCTTACCGGCTGCAGTATTAGCCCAGGAATTTAAGTATGCATGGATAACAGATACACACATCGGCTCGCTAGGTGCTGAGGCAAATCTTGAAAGTGTTATAAACAATATTAATAACAGAAAAGATGTTGCATTTGTCGTTGTTACCGGTGATATATCTGAAAAAGGCAGAGATGAAGAACTTGAATCAGCAAAATCTATTCTTGATAGTTTAACGGTGCCTTACTATGTGATACCCGGGAACCATGATACTAAATGGAGTGAAAGCGGATGTTTAAAATTTAAAGAACTCTGGAAAGACGACAAGTTTGCTTTTAATTTTAAAGGAGTAGAGAATATCGGGATGAACAGCGGAATTCCCTGGCAAGGAGGAGGCGGACATTTTGCCGTAGAAGATTTACCATGGCTTGACAGTGTTTTAACTGCAACTCCCAGAAATGAACAAATAATATTTTATGCGCATAATCCTCTTGATGGAGACATTGATAATTGGTTCGATGTAACAAATAGGTTAAGAAATTATAATATCAAAGCGATCCTTGTTGGCCATGGTCATGAAGACAAACTGTTAAATTTCGGAGGAATACCGGCAGCAATGGGAAGATCGACATTAAACGGTAAAGACGGCTGGGGTTACACTTTAGTTGAGAATAAGTCTGATTCACTTTTATTTTATGAAGTTACTTCAGACAGCATTCCAAAATTTTGGGGTGCAATCAAAGCCGGAGAGAATAATATAGCTCAAATCGATTCGCTTCAATTTATTAATTATACAACTCCATCGAAACCTAATCAAGAATTTACAGCTAATGTCTTATGGAAGAAAAATCTGAAAACAACTTTAATTGCCTCGCTTCTTGTTAACGGAAGCAATGTTTTTGCTGCTACCGAAAATGGAAAGATCTACAGTTATGATCTTAGCGGAAATTTGGAATGGGAATATTCTTCAGGTGAAACAATTTTCAGCAGGCCCATTGTTTATGACAGTACTCTTGTTTTTGCCACTATTGATGGCGATTTAATTTCACTCGATACTAAAACAGGCCAGCCGTTACAGACAATCGGCTTAAGCGAACCATTGACTTCGCAGTTGATAAAAATAAATGTTGAATATAACGGCCGGCAAACCGCCGGCGTTGTGGTCGGCACTTCAAATGGTAGTGTTTATTGCTACGATATAAACTCCTTCGAAGAAATATGGGAAAACCATTCTGCACAAGGAATGATTCAAACAAAACCTCTGTATATCAATAACAGAATTATTTATGGAAGCTGGGACAGCTATTTATACTGCATAGATTCGAGAAGCGGTATTATAAATTGGAAATGGACAGAAGATAAAAATTTTTATTATTCACCTGCTGCATGCCGGCCTGCAACCGACGGACAAAATGTTTATGTAACTTCTCCGGATAAGTACGCTTCCTCAGTAGATTTAATGTTAGGCAGAACCGTTTGGCATAATAATAATTTTGATGCCTGGGAATCCATCGCCATTAGTAATAATAAAGAAAATTTATATATAAAAAGTTATAAAGATAATTTTGATATTATATCGGCAAAAAAAGGAAAGCTTGTAAAAGAAATTAAAATCGGGTACGGGCTTGATTTAACTCCAATAACTCCGCTCGAATGGAAAGGAAATATTATCTTTGGCTCGAAAGAAGGAAACATTTACTTGATAAATAAAGACAACAAAATTTTTCCTCTGCTTTTTTTAGGAACTTCAAGGATACAAAATATTTTTAATATTAAAGAAAATTTATTCGCGGTGTCAAATATGGATGGTAAAATTATTGTCTTTAAAGTTAAGTAAAATTAATATCTTACTATAATTTTATTTTTAAATGAAAAGAATTAAATCTTAATATAATTTATTACGAATTGAGATTATTTATATAATAATCGTTTTATTTACAGAATTAGTTAAATAATTTACTTATTTACTTGTTATTTAACTCGCTGTAAATTTTGATGCTTTGCAAATACGAACTGCTCCTTCCAGGTTTTAGAAGCAAATTTTATTTCAGGCTGAGGCTTCTCATAATGAAAGCCTTTTTCATCTTCCGAACCAGCCGGTGCATTTAACAGCATATAGAGAATCCCCGCTAATGAAAATAAAGCAATAACAACGTATATTACAAAAAAGTTTAACATAACTGCACCATTTTTTTAGTTCATTAAAATGCTTCGGTATAATAAAAACAATTTATATGCCATCTGATTTGCTATATTATCGTCTGTCGAGTAAAAAAGTTTAGTCATTTTTAAAAAATTACTCTGAGCTAAAAATTTCAACGAATATGTTTCTGTTTAATCAAACAACCGTTAAAATATTACAATTATCAAATATTTATAATTCTCAATTACAATAAAATAATCTTCTTTTCAAACAATATTACTTTTCAATTACGCATATTATTAAACAGTGTCAAACATTATTCCGATTTTATAGATGTAATATTTACCGTTTTATATAAAATTTGCCGGAATAATTTACTTTTAATCACACTTTTAGATTAAAGATTTTTACTTGTTAATTAAGATCTATTTTCAATCTTCTATAAATCTTTTAAAATTAACACCGAAAGAAAAATGCATAACTTTACTTGCACTCTTAGATATTCCTAAATTTCCAATACACCAATAATATCGGAATAGAGAATAATGTTAATTTTTAAGAAGTAAAATCTGTTTCGAAATATTATGTCAATTGTCCGGGCTAAATGCCCAACATGAAATAAATTGATAACCGATGAAAATTCAAAATCAAAAACAATATTTTTATTTTAATAATAACAGTCTTAATTTTCATTTTTACAGCAATATAACCGGACAAAATAAAGAAAAGCTTATTATCAGAACAAAGGCAGGACAGCACCATTAAAATCTTTTTCCCTAAGATCTCCTACATAACACTGCCGGTAGAATAGAATATTTTAAACTAAATTTCTAAGCTTAATTTATACTTGAAGATTAAACATTTAACCTAAAGAACTAATATTAAAAATTCATTTAATATTTGCGGGCAATTTAGTAAGGAATGTATTAAATCTCAGTTATTCATGTCACTCATGTGTGGCACATCAACCGTTTTTTATTATTCCCCAATTAAAATATTAGGATGTTAAAAGCATATTCAGCTATTAATAAGATTTAGATTTTATCTTAATAACATAATTAAAAATATAGATATTGTTGCAACTAATAGTGCTCCAAAAACAATTACAACAGTGTAATTCTTTTTATCCCAAAAATATCCGGCACTATTTATAATTGTATAGATTAACATACCGGTGCTTAGCAGATATAATAAATATCCTTTCCCTTTTTCCTGTAATAAAAAAATACCGCTCATTATTAAAGTAAGTGCTGTAACCATTTCGGCAATTGTGTGTGTTAATATTGTTTTTGGTGATGTATCCATCTCCGGTACATCCTCTTTCCTTAAAGAAATAAACCATTGGTAAATAATAATCAGACCCACAATAACATTAAAAAATGCTGCGACAATCATAATGCACTTTTCTTTTAATTCTTTTGTTTAAAAAATAAGAAAAAAAATTAAGAATAAAACTCATTTCTTAATAAATCTTCCGTCTTTTACTTAATTATGATAATTGTTCTTCCAAAATTTTAATACTTATCCGTCACTATTTTATAGGAGATAAAAAACGGCATGGTAAATTTTTAGTATATCAAGATTGATGTCCGGAATTATAAATTATACCGAATTCAAAATTATTAATATTCCGGAGAACCTATGTTATATAATTCAATTGACGCTTTAAAATTAATATTCCTGATAAGCGCGTTCATTTTCGTATTGTTTATACATACGGAATACGCTCAGGTTTCGGCTCCCAAAAATTTAAAAATAGATTTGGATAGCACCGAAGCCACTCTTTCCTGGGATGCGCCTGGAAGCAGCAATGCATCCCAATATTTTGTTTATAAAGCTTATACTTCTGATAAAAGTGCTGATCCTTCAAATCTTCACTTTTCAAAATTCGATTCCACTTATTCACGTTATTATACCGATGATTTAAGTTCCGTTCCGGCATCCACACCGGTTGTGTTTTATTATGTTACCGCAGCGGATTCGAACAGGATTGAAAGTCCTAAAAGTAACGTTGTAAATACTGCAGCTCCTTAAAATTAAAATAATAAAAGAGAATAACTATTTACACAATTTTTAATTAATTAAAAGTTTTCTTAAAATAATTTTTAGTTTAATATTTAAATAATTAGAGGCTGTCTCAAAACTATTAATTTGTTATTTTGAACATGCATACTTCATACAAGCTTAATTCAGAATCTAGTTTTCAACAGTATAAATTAGTTTCCACGTCTTACCATATGGGGCAAGAAGGTCCGGAACTACACTTTTGAGACAGCTTCATAACTATTATTTCATCAAAATTAATTTTTTAACTGCTGTATAACTTCCCGCTTGCATCCTGTAAAAATAAACTCCGCTTGAAAATTTCCCAGCATTAAATTCCAAGGAATAATTACCTGCCACTTTTTCTTCATTTACAAGCGTGGCTACTTCTCTTCCTAGAATATCATATACCTTTATTGTTACTAAACTATTTTTAGGTACAGAGAAATCTATTGTTGTTGCAGGATTAAAAGGATTAGGATAATTTTGTTTAAGTGAAAACTGTTTTGGAATTTTTTGTGTTTTATTTTCAACACCTGTTACCGCGCTGTTTCTCGAACCGGTTCGCTGGTTATTACCTTTAAAAGTTCCCCATTCATATGAAAGGTTAATTCTCGGAACAGGACTTAAGAATAAGTTCTTATTTAAATTTGTTAATAAGCTGTCATCAGGAATTTTTAATACATACAATTTGCCAAGAGTATCTCCTACCATAATTAAGTTTGAGTTGGTTATTAATGTCGGAGCAATAATCGGATTTCCGGTTCTTAACACCCATTTTTGAATTCCATTTGAGCTAAGCGCATAAAAGTTTCCATTTATTGAACCAAAAAATATTGATCCCTTAGAACTTAAAGCAGGTGTAGAATAAACAGCAGAGCCGGCATTAAACTGCCAAATTTTATTTCCTGTTTTTGAAAGACAATAAAAGCTGCCGTCTCCTGAACCGAAATATATAACACCATCCAAACCGATTATCGGAGAAGATTTTATTTCACCTCCTGTTTGAAATTTCCATAATAAATTTCCGTTCAGGCTGACCTTATAAAGAAACCCGTCTTCCGAACCGAAAACAACACTGCTGTCTAATCCTAATGCAGGCGAACTGCTTATCGGCCCGTTTGTAGTATATGTCCATAGTTTTGATCCGGTTGGAGATAAAGCATACAATTTACCGTCATTACTGCCGAAATAAACATTACCGTTGTCACTTATTGAAGGAGAAGATGTAATAGAACCTCCGGTTTGTAAATACCATTTAATCGTTCCCAATTCATCGAGTGCAAAAAATCTTCCGGTGGAAATACCAACATAAATTAAACTGTCAAAAACTGCCGAAGGAGAAGAAACGATCGTACCTCCCAATGCTTTATCCCATTTTGGAATTCCTTGATAATCAAAAGCGTATAAACGGGTATCATTGCTTCCCACATATATATTGTTATTATTACTTATACAAGTTGTAGACTGTATGGAGCCTCCGGTTTGAATAATCCATTTTACACTGGCGGCAGAATCAAAACAATAAACGCTACCTCCTTTAGAAGTTACAAAATAAGTATCATCGTCAAGCTGACCAACAGCTGATTCAATTGAACCTTTAGCATCTAATTCCGCAGCGTATACGGAAATTTTAACCGAATCCTTTTTAACTATGCCATAATTACTGGTTAATTTAAGATCAACATACCATGAACCAGTCGGTAATTCTATCTTTACAGCAGGAGAAGTACTTATTACTTTATTATGAATGCTCCATTCATAACTCGAAACTCTTCCGTAATTTAACTTTATTATAGGATCAATTGTCTTTGATACTTTTGCTGCATAATTAGAGTCAAGCCAAACATCCTGTGTATTATAAATTATATTATTATACTGGGGAATTATACCTGTAATGGAATTAACATAAATACCATTACCCCTTGTACCTATAACTAAATTTGTATCCTTAATTACGGCAACATCAATCCAGTCATTATTAGTATAGCCGGGACCATTAATCGGATTCCATGTTTGGCCGTTATTTGTAGAAAGAGTAATACCGTATCCAAAAATCATTGCAAGTATATTTGATTCTGAATCGGCATAAACTTTAGTATCAACCGTCGTTCCATGCCAGGATTGTCCAATATCGGTAGAATAATATACACTGTCATTCGTTGCTGCATAAATTTTATTTCCGGAAATTGCAAGATTAAAGACATGAAGTCCTGTTAATCCAATTGGTGTCCAGGCAGTTCCTCCGGTATTAGAAAGATATATTCCGTTATTTGTTCCTGCGAAAAAATCAGTTCCGCGAATTGCCATGGACTCAATAGTATCAGCAAACGATGGATCTGCTTTTGCCCAGTTGCCGCCATTATTTGAAGAGAGGAATATGCCGGAATCGGTACCGGCATAGGTTGTATCTCCATTAACCGCAATAGAAAATATATAGTTACTAGTCAGACCGGAATCTGATCTTTTCCAACTTGAGCCGTTATCCTTTGATAAAAAAATTCCGCTGCCGTTAGTGCCGGCAAAAATATCACTATCCTTCACGGAAAGAGATAGAATGTTAAAGTTAATTAATCCGTTATTTGTCTGAGACCAATTCAAGCCTCGATCTGTTGACAGCAGGATTCCGTTTGCTTTGGATCCTGCGAATAGGCTGACCCCCTTTCCGGCAAAGCATGATACTTCGATGCCATTTGGTGCATTTGCCTTTATCCATTGGGCATTACCGGAATACGTAAAGATTAAAAACGTAAAAATGATTGTAGTAAAAAAACGCAGTAAATCCTTCATTATTTTTCTCCCATTATTTCTATTAAACTCTTAATAATTATAAAATCATAATTCGGATATTATTGAAAGGCAGCCCCTATAAAGGTTTTCCGTTCGGTTAGATATCGCAATAATCTATTATAAGAACACAAAATTAGTTAGAAAAATATTCTACACAATTAATATAATAATTTGGAATTTATTTATAATCAATTTTAGGGAAAATTTTTTTTTAAAATCAAAGAAAGTTCTAATTCTTAAAATTGAATAAATATAACATCTCTTTTTTGATGAGTATTATACTATCAATTATTATGCATTTAATTAAAAATGTTTTTAAGTTTAATAAGAAATAATTAGCACTATATTTAAGTACGGGGATTTTGTAACTACATTAAGACATGCGCGGGGCCAAATCGAAATGGATAAATTAAATAAAGCTTTATTTAAAATTTTATTCATGATAATAAGATATTAGAGACAAGAAGTAATTCTGTATAAAAATATGATAGCTGAAAATAAAATTTTATCGAATTTAAAGCATAAATAAAAAAGTAAATAAATAAACTTTGGGAATTATCCATGAAAAATATAAAAAAAATTCTCCCGTTATTTATTTCATTATTTGTATTTATTAATATATCTTGGGGACAATGGATGAAAACCAATGGACCATGGGGAGGCACAGTAGCCAGTTGTTTTGCCGGGAATAAAGAAAAACTTTATGCGGGATCTGAGAGTCAGGGTGTTTTTCTCTCAACAGACACAGGTATCAATTGGAAATCTATAAATTCGAATTTACCAGATAAAAGTATTTTGTCAATTTTAGCAATGGGTGATACTATCCTTGCCGGTACTTATAATGCATTATTTATTTCAACAAACAATGGGGTAAGCTGGAATGCCTCAGGTGAAGGTATCCCGGGAAATACACGTATCTATTCCCTTGCAGTATTTGCTACAATATTATTTGCCGGAACAAATCCAGGAGGAATTTATCGTTCTAGTGACCGCGGGTTAACCTGGATTCAAGTTTTTTCCGGGATTTCAAGTGCTTCTACTATGGATTTTATACAAAACGAAAGTAAGCTATTTGCGGTAGTCGAACCGCAGGGGATTTTTGAATCTACAGATCTTGGGATTACATGGACTGAATCATTATTAACTGCAAACAATAGCAAATCTATTGCTGTCAAAGATGGAATAATTTTTTATGGAAATCTCTTTTCTACCAATAATGGTGAAAATTGGGAAACATCCGGTCCACCATTAAATAATATTATAAACGGTATTGAAGTAATAGATTCTTGTATTTTTGCTGCGATTGACGGTAATGGAGTATTTGTTTCCTCAAATGGAAAAGATTGGGAACCTATTAATGAAGGTTTGCCTGACATGTCTACATATGTTTTGTATTCTTGGGATTCGATTTTATTTGTATCCACTTTTAATCAAGGTGTTTTTCGCTCCACAAATTTCGGCAAGAATTGGTATCCTACAAACCTAAGATTTAAAGATACTTATGTAAATTCTCTTTTAATTAAGGATAGCAGCCTTTTTGCCGGAACGCTTGAAGGTGTATATCGAACTACAGATTACGGTTATAACTGGATTCCTTTAAATGCAGGTTTAACGTCTTATGATGTAAACTGTCTCGCATCGAATGACAGCTGTATTATCGCCGGAACCCGGAATGGTTTATTCAAATCTACTGATGATGGTTTAACTTGGAATACTATCAATTCTGGACTTGCAGGTTCTTACATTAGTACTCTAGCTGCTAACAACAAAAATATTTATGCAGCTAATCTCTCCGATACGTTATTTTTTTCTTCTGATAATGGAAGAAGCTGGATTCCATTAAACCCGCTTAATTTATTTTTTGGCATAAGATTCTGTCCTACATCTATAGCTGTAAGGGATTCAAATATTTTTGTTGGTACAGGATTAAACGGTATTTATCATTCAACGAATAATGGCACAAACTGGACCAATGTAAACAATGGTTTAACCGACCTTTCAATTAAATCATTACTTATTTATAAAAATAGTGTGTATGCCGGAACTTATGAACATGGAGTCTTTCTTTCCACTGATAACGGTGAAAGCTGGAAAGCAATAAATAAAGGTGTGACAAACTACCCGATATTTTCGTTATTTATTTCCGACACAACTTTTTTTGCCGGTAATAGCATGGCTGTCTTTTATTCTGAGAACTACGGTAATGATTGGATACAATGGAAAAATGGATTTCCATACGCTCCCGTCATTTCTTCAATTGTCGTTCAAGACTCTATTGTATTTGCCGGAACTTGGGCGGAAGGCGTGTGGAGCCGCTCACTATCGAACATTCCTACCGATATATATGAAAAAGGATATCAAATAATTTCTGAATTTTCTCTAAGCCAAAATTACCCCAATCCGTTTAATCCATCAACAATAATATCCTACTCAATTCCAAAAGAAGGCATAGTAACGCTAAAGGTATATGATATTCTTGGAAGAGAAATAGCCAGGCTTGTAAATGAAGAAAAAGCGGCGGGTAAATATATGGTTAACTTCAAAGGGGATGATCTCTCAAGCGGTATTTATTTCTACAGTCTCAATACAAACGGAAATGTAATTACAAAGAAGATGTTGCTGCTAAAATAATACTAGTGAATCCTGAGAAAAAGAAAATTAAAAGTAAAAATTAGTGGGCTAACAACGCAATTTAAACCGACACCGATCTCGCAGTCAGCATTTTTGAAATTATTAAAGTAGTACCGCTTAAAGTTTCCTGTTCAGCTGAAGCGTTCTATTAAGTTTCTTGTAATTGGCTGCAGAGTAAACGTATGATCGTTACGCTTCTTTTGCTTTCAAATTCCTTCCGATACGATGGCCGATCAAACCGTAAAATCCAACATAGCCGTAAGCTATCAGAGGGACAATATAAGAAATCTGCAGTCCGCCTAAGTCTGCTATATGCCCCTGCAGCGGCGGTAGAAGCGCTCCTCCGACAATTGCCATTACCAGCAGCGACGAAACTTGGCTTTTCAATGTTCCTGTACCTTCAAGGGCAAGTGAAAAAGTATTTGACCAGCCGATAGAAGTAAACAATCCGACTCCGACAACGCACCACATTGCAACTCGTCCGCCGGCAGCAATAGCAGCAATAAGCAAAGCCACAATGGCAACCATGAAAATTGTAAGAGTACGGGCAGCTTTTCCTTTACCCAATTGGAATAGGAGCCAGCAAAGGACTATCAGAGGCAGGTAATGCAATACAACTTCCCATCCGCTTACAACACCCAAAATAATAATAGCCGCTATAGGTATACCGCCTAAAATGAGCTGCTTATTTTTTGATTTCATCTCGCTCAGTATAACTGCCCCCATAAACCTTCCTATTAACAAGCCTCCCCAGAATAATGCTACATATTTACTTGCATCCAAAGCTGTGAGACCGGCAATGCTTTTTTGACTAAGAAAGTTTATGATAGAACTCCCTACCGACACTTCCCCGCCTACGTACATAAAAATAGCAATGATTCCCAGAACAACATGCGGAAATTTAAGCGCGCCAGCTCCCTTTTTAATTTCTCCTTCACCAATATGAGGTAAATGAATAAAATAAAATACCCCTGCCAGAATAACAAACACAATACAAAATGCCAGATAAGGTATTTTTACAGAATCCGCTCCATGCACATTACCTTGATTGAAATATTGAAATATCAGGTAGCCTCCGATTAATGGTCCTATAGTGGTACCTACCGAATTGAAACCTTGAGCAAGGTTTAATCTGCTCGATGCCGTACGTTCCGGACCAAGTATGGTAACGTACGGATTTGCAGCAATCTGCAGCATAGCAAAACCAAGACCTACAACGAAAAGGGCAACTAAAAACATCGGGTATGAAGTGAGAGCAGCTGCCGGCCAAAATATGGCACTGCCTAAACCTGATATAAGAAGACCCATTATAATTCCGTTCTTATATCCCATTTTTGCAATCGGATCTCCTGCTGTTGAAGAAATTATAAAATAAATTAGAGCTCCAACAAAATAAGCCCCAAAAAAAGCAAACTGCACCAGCATTGCTTCAAAATAGTTCAAAGTGAATGCTTCTTTGAATCTTGGAATTAAAATATCATTCCAGACCGTCATAAATCCCCATAAAAAGAAAAGCGACGTCATTATCATGAATGGGCCTCGGTAGCTTTTCTGATTATTACCTTGACTAATATTTGAATTTGTTTCAGCAGGCGGGCTAATGTTTGCCATAAACCTTTCCTTTCAAATGATGCATTTTTTAGGAACCTTAATTTAAAGCCGACTCTTATCTACACGGGTTCTAATAATCCGAAATGTTTTTGAGTTCTATAATTACTAAAGTTACATAATGATTAATGATGATTATTTTTTAATAAAATAAACAAAGATATATTATTGGTGTTATCAATTTCACGGTTAGTTCTTTTTTAAGAATAAATTGTCATCTTTTTAATGCACTTTTTACGTAAGATAAGTTTTTATGTACTTAATTACATTTTTCAGTCATTCAATTTTAGTATTATTTCAGCTTAATTCATAGAGATGAAATATAATTAAGTCAATTTATTTTATTAAAAACTATTCTAATGCGAAAAGATATTCATTTAGAAAATAAATAACTACAAGAAAATTCAACTTTGAAATTATTTTTTATCAAGCGAATGTAAAGCGAATGCATACGCTCCAATTGAAACTGCTTTACTGGTTCCTAACCTGGAAATACCGACACCGATTTTCATTTGAGAATCATACTTAACTTTTTTACCGGTTCCATGGACGGTAATTTCTTTTGCGGTACTTTGTAGAAATGTATTTAGTTCATTTTCATTTTCAAGGTTATAAACATCTGCTGAAAGTCTTCGATATTCAACACCTTCCCAGTTTATAAAATTGCCTTTCATTTCACTTATCAAGTATGGAAGGAAAACGCCGGCAGCACCTGATAAGCCTCCGCCTATTACAACAAGACCATCAACCAGAGTAACTGCATTAGCGATGGCATCACCGGCTGCCTCACCGAACTCCCGGAATGCTTTTAATGCTGCATTTTTATTACCTTCTTTTTCCCCTTTACATATTGCATAAATATCTTTTGGTTCGGGCACCTCTTTTATATTTATACCTGCTTCTCTTGAGTAAATTTTTTTTATACCTCTAATGCTTACATGTTCTTCAATATTCATTTTAGAGTTCAGCTTATCCCTTAATAGCCATATCTCCGCAGCAATAGAATTATCGCCTCTAAATAAATTACCTTGGCTGACTATTCCAGCTCCGAACCCCGTACCAAGGGTTAAGCCGAGGAGATTTTTATACCTTTTAGGATTCCCAAATTTTTGAAGTAAATTATTTATATAATCCAAATAACCCCCGATTGCTTCGCCGTAAGCAAAAAGATCACCATCATTATTTATAAATACTGGCAGCTGAAATTTCTCTTCCAGCATAGGGCCTAAAGCAATTCCGCCTTTAAACGCAGGCAGATTTTGAAGATCACCGATTATTCCGTTAGGATAATCAGCCGGACCAGGAAATGCAAAGCTTATAGCCGACGGCTTAACTGATAATTTATTCTTAATGCTTGTAAAGCCTTCAATAATTGTCGAAAGACATTTTTCAAGATCATTTGCATTTGATGGTAAAGTGATTTCTTTGATAATCTGTTTATTAGCTTGAAAGGCAGAAAATACAAAGTTTGTACCTCCCGCATCCAATGTTAACACT
This sequence comes from Ignavibacteriaceae bacterium, assembly GCA_046705645.1. Lineage (GTDB taxonomy): Bacteria > Bacteroidota > Ignavibacteria > Ignavibacteriales > Ignavibacteriaceae > FEN-1297. The sequence continues at coordinate 15,618 of JBJKQE010000212.1, forward strand.
ATTCTTTCGTCTTGATTAAAATTCATTTATAATTTTCCTTAATTCTAATTTTTTTTTACAATCATTATCAATTAAAAAAATGAAATCATAAATTAATTTTATATATCTTATTTTACAAAATAATTTTAACCTTTTAAAAGATATTGCAGTCATTCCCCTATTTTATTTTTAGTATTAGAATTTGTGGAGGTGGCGGGAGTCACTATTTTACAATTAACTTTATATTAATCAATAAGTTAGCAGTTGTTCATTTTTTTTCACACATTATTCACACATAATGCTTTAGGCCACTTATTTATAAAATTAAAAATACAAATAATTAAATTATTCAATCCCCTATGTTTTTTAGTTGCGTAATCACCTTCATTCATAAAATTTATTTGCAACTTTTTTAAGATAGATTATTTAGATAACTACTATTCACTTTAGTATAATTAATTTATTATTAATAATATTTAAACATTACTTACTATATAATTACGCTTTAATTTATTTTTTTAATTACTATTATTGTTGCATCATCTTCCCATTTTAAATCCCCACCGAATTCATCAACTGATAAAAAAATTTTTTCGAGAATATCATTTACATCCAAATTCCTGATCTTATAGACTAATTGATTTAATCGTTCCTCACCATAAAACTCTCCTTCTTTATTTTGTCTTTCCAGTATACCGTCACTATATATAATTAAAAGACTTTCTGGACTTAATTGCGAACAAATTTTTTCAATCGATATCTTCGGAATTGCACCCAAAACAGGGCCGGTTGGATCTAGTTTCTTAATTCCATTTTCATCTATTAAAATTGCGGGAGGGTGACCGGCATTAACATAAATAATATTCCCTTCGTTGTTAATCTCAGCAAAGAAAAAAGAAATAAAACCGGTTGAATAAATACTTTTTGCAATAACCGAATTTAATTTTTTGAGGGAAGGAATTATCTTTAACTTATTTCTTAAAACCATACGTAATCCAATAACAGCATCGCGTGCCATAAGTGCAGCCGGTATTCCATGCCCGCTGGCATCTCCCATATAAAAGCCGAATTTATTTTCAAATTTGTAATAATCATAAAAGTCACCTCCTACCAGGGCAGCTGGTTGAGAAAATCCGGCTATCCTATATCCGGGAATATTTGGAGGGCAAGCAGGCAGAAGACTTTTTTGAATTTTTGAAGCTTGTTCCAACTCTGTTTGTAAAGATGCCGCAAAAAGTTTATAATCTATTAAAGTTCGAATTAAGTTTAAACAAAATTCAATTTCCTCTCTAATCCACCCGCTTTTTAATTCAAAAACTACAATCCATTCGTTTGCCCTGCTTTCAACTACAAAAGCCGCAGGTATAGAGTATTCATTGTTTTCAATCAACTTTATATGACAATAATTATCCGGGGAATCAAAAATATATAATCTGTAAATTTTAATTAGTTCAATAGTTTGGGTTTTTAAAGAAATTCTCAACGGAAAGACGGTTTCATTGAAATCTTGTAAAGGAGAAATTAGTATAAACTCATCAGTATTTTTTTCATAAACTCTGCTTGTATCTAAATGCAGATCACTTCCGAATATTTTTTCAACTTCCTTTGCAATATTTAATAAATAATGGGAACCGGAATGTTCATTTCCAATTTCAATTAAGAGTGAGTCCATTTTCTTATAAAAGCTTTTAGGATCTATCATTTTAAAATCCTTTCAAATAATTTTCGATTGAAAGTAATTGTTTTTGTAAGCTTTTTTTATAGGACCGCTCTAAATAATTGTAAAATATTATTGATTTGTTTATGAACAATTCTATATCAACATTAAGTTTTAAAGTATTAAATTTTGTAAAATAAGTAATTATAAAAATTTTTCCATGGAGTTAAATAACTCTTATTTAACTGCTAAGAGTATAAAATTCAATTTTTATATCTTGCTTAAATTTAAAAGGATAAATATTTTTTTTAGTTTAGATTGTTCGGCAGTGAATAATAGTTTAATTAATAATTTTTTAACCGAATCCCCATCTTCCTCATTTAAAAATTGATAAATTTTTCTTCCATTATTTTTTAGTAACATTTCAGCTGCTTGCAAAAAACCTTTTTGATACTTTTTTCTGGTAATATAAATCTTGTTAGTTTTCTTAAGTGAACGAATTAATTTAGAACAGTTTGCCGGAGTAAAGCTCATGTGAACAGCTTTAAACATCGGTATATCCTGGTCAGAGTCTCCCATAGCGGCACTAAATTCTACACCAGAGCTTATTTTTTTAATATATTCTTTTATTGCATTACCTTTGTCTGTATCCTTTCCGACAAAATAAGTATCTGAATTACGATTTATTATTTTTATTGAATTCAAATAAAATTTGGATATAATTTTTTTGCATTCACCATAAGATAAACCTTCTGTGCCTTTTTTATTATATCTATATGCTCTGACTGAATATTTATAGTCATGGTCGATAAATACGCCATCTATATTTTCCAGTGCCTCACGGCAGTTTTCTAATTGGAAATTAACTGAATTATCTATCAATGGTGTTATTTTGTTATTTATATTATCCCAAATTGCACTGCCGTATTCCGCAATTGCAGCATTGAATTTGTAAGAACTGCAGTAGTTTTTTACATGGGTAATACTTCTGCCGGTATTTGGTATTACAGAGTATCCATTTTTTTTAAGCAAATAAATTCCTTTAAGACCGCTAATTGTTGTGTGAGGGAAACCAAAATTTTCAACATCAAAAACTCCGTCTATATCCAGGAAAAAAAGTTTATTTTGTTTAACTGGCAATTCATTATTTTTTATTAAATCC
>JBJKQE010000213.1:0-7929 GCA_046705645.1 Ignavibacteriaceae bacterium
TTATATCAGAATAACTATTTGCACTTATTTTATAGAAATAAATTCCGCTTGATACTTTTTGGTTAATTTCATTCGTACCATTCCAGGTTACACTATGCACACCGGCTGATTGAATTCCATTAACTAAAGTTTTTACAACTTGTCCTATGAAATTATAAACTGTTATTCTTACGTTTGTTTCATTAGGAATTGAGTACTCGATCCTAGTAGAAGGATTAAATGGATTTGGGTAATTTTGAAACAAATAATAATTCTTTATTCCATTTTTTATAGAATGGTCATTCACACTCGATATATTTTGAAACCATGTTAAAGCCCCAACCGGCTTACCATCTGACCCACTGCTGTAAATTTTAGCACTTTTTGAATATGAAAAGTCATAAGTTCCCGTTACCTGCAAATCGGTAGCTGAAAAAGCATCATTACCGCCTGCATTCCAATATCCTGCAATTATCGTATCAACCGCAGGAGGGGGTGTAGTGAAGGTAACATATTCAGAATAATTAGTAGTATCAAAACCTGAAGAGTCCATCACCATTTGCATTTGAGTATTAAAATTTGGGAGAGCAACAACTGTATCTGGATAATATTTTACAAAATTAGTATCGTATGCAAAATCATTATTATGTGCATCTACAGATTGTACCACTCCGTTATAAATTGAGGAAGTAAGAGAGTTTAAAGTAACTAATGCGCCGTTTGCCGATGTAGTTTGTCCTAAAAATCCGCAGTTAATGGCTAAATTATTAGTGAATACAACTTTTGGGCATTCACCAATTGCCATAATATATTTACCAAGGTTTACAAATGTATTATGGTTTACATATACATAATTAATCCATCCGCCACCATCTCTAAGAACTCTGGAACTGATGTTATAGAAAGTATTGTTTTCAAGGTAAAGAGTATCCATATTGTTTCCTCTATCATCAATGCCTCTTCCGTTTGCATAATCACCCAGACAATTTCTTACAATAGAATTTGTAATATGTATAACTGATAACTGATTGTCCGTCCTTATAAATGACTGTGCAGAATTTTCAAAAAAACAACTATCGGCATAAATTTTAATACTATCAGCCTGATCTCGGATTATTTGCGATTTCATAGCACTAGCGGCATCCATACCGCTTACATATACATTTTTCAAATATAAGTCGGCTCTTAAACGGAAAGCGATGTCAGATGAACCACTTGAACCGACACCAGGAATTAATTTTGGTATTGCACCGGTTCCATAAGCAGCCTCGATATGAAGAGGAATTGTATTTGAAATAGACCCGTTAAGGAGATATATAGCTTGATCGCCTCTTTCAAGTCTAAAAATAGCATTCGGATCAGTATTGTTTGAAACTGCATCATTTAATGTCCCGAATCCCGGAGCTACGTCAATATAAGTTTGAGAATAATTAAACTCCGAACTGAAAAACAGGAAAACGAAGATTAAAAAAATCGGATTAAAAATTATTGTGAATTTTTTCATTTTTCCTCCATTTTTTATTTGAAGTTTTCTTAAAATTTATATTTAATACCCAAATCTGCTGTCCACCCGAAATATTCAACTGTGGTGGGAAATTGTTCGTTTCCTAAAAAAGATTTATCCGGAATATTAGAAAGGTTATTTGCATCTATATATAGTGAAGCACCTTTATATATATGCTGCTGCATTGATAAATCCCATCTTATAGAACTGTCTGTGTAACCATCGAACTCTGAACTTTGCCCAATAACCGCTAAACTTTTACCCTGGAAAATGGCAGAAATTCTTCCTGAAAATCCTCCTTTTTCATATCCTATTGCTAAGTTCCCTAGGTAATTCGCTTGTTCAGGCATATTGCCTGATCTTTCTGTATTGGTTATTATTGTCTCGACATAAGGGGGAGTCGGAATTGTTTTATAAGAAACATTTAATAGAGGGTAATATGTTATCGATTTCATAAGAGAAAGATTAGCCGAGAAAACGATTCCATCAAACGGACTTGGTAACAATGCTAAGTTTGATTGAACATCAAACTCAACTCCATAAACAGTTGAAGGTTGTTCAGCATTAACAGGTTGAGTTAAAGTATATCCATTATAGACACCTCCTTGAACTCTTGAAATTCTTAAATAACTAACATCGTAGAGTTCCTTATAGAAAGAACCGACAGTAAATAAGCCGTATTTATTATATGCTGAGAAGTATAAATTAAAATTCCAAACCCTCGTATGTTTAAGAACAGGATTACCTTTGTTGATCGTTTGAGATTGAATATCAATCTGCTGCCATGGGACTAAGTTAAAATAATCTGGCCTGCTTAAAGTGCGGGTTACGGCAGCTCTGATGTTAGACCAATCATTCAACTTATATTTAAGTTGAATCATAGGAAGTATATCATAATAATTTATAGTACCAACCGTATCTTTTGCTCCATATAAATTAGGTGTTTCATCCGTTGAACTTGGAGTTCCAATTGTACTTTTATAATTGCTGTAAGTCCTTTCTACTCTTACACCCGGAACAAATAATATTCTAGGTGTAATAGATACCTGAGCCATTACATAATAAGCTGTAATGTTTTCTAAAGCTGTATAGTTTTGTAATGCTATCAAAGGATTGTAAGTGAACAACGAAGTTCCATTATACAATTTTGCATTTCGCATGTTGTTCATAAATGCTTCTAAACTATTAAGGTCTAAACTCGGTCCAAATTTATAAGTTCCGTTTAAAAACTTACCAACTTGGTCCGTGGGAGAAAGAAAATTACTAATTAAAAGTTTTCGGTTGCTGGAAAGAGCAAAGTCTCTATAAAATGTACTTAAGCCTTGATATTGTTCCATTCCTAATGAATCAACATTAAAGTATGATGTCCAATATTGGTTATTATTTCTGCTTCTATTGTTTGATCTGTATTTACCTCCGAATTTTAAGAAGCCTGATATGTCATTCCCCAAATCGAAATTAACTTTTACATTTAATTGAGCTGTCCTGCTAATATCGATGAGTTCATAACTATTTATATCACTTTCTTTAAAGGTTGTATTATTCAAATTGTCTTTAACGCCCATAGGAATGTATTGGGGGCCTTCAGTAGTAATAATATTAGGCTTTAAAGAAGATAATTCCTGAAATATATCATTAATTTCCAGAGGAGTATTTTGATTAGATTCGGAATAAGCTGCTTGTCCGTCAAATTGGAAAATTCCTAAATTATAATTACCCTGCAATCCGTTAGAAAGCAGCTGTGTACTGTAATTACCATTTCTAAGCTCGTATTGTGTCCTTCCATTTATAATCTGATATCTTTTTCTTCTCCTTAATTCATTTTGGTCGGTTTTACTCCAAAAACTATTAGCTGTAATTACTCCATTACCAAGGTCATAGTCTAAAGACAAGTTTGCGCCGTAACGGTTTCTCATATCTTTAATATCTGCAAGATTTAAATTATCTACTTGAATATTAGCACCGGTTGCGCCTTGACTAGAAAACGAATATTGAACGTCTTGTTCATTTGCACTTCTGTCTGCTCTCTGATAATTCGCAGTTGCTACAACACCTAAAAGATTATTAAAAAACCTATTGCTTAAATCAACTGAGCCTTTATAATTTCCGTAATAATTTTGTTGAGAGCTATATCCGTTTTGCCATTTTAATATTGAGTGAAAATTATCGGGTGCCTTTTTTACAACGAAATTAACTGTACCTCCCACAGCATCGCCATCCATATCTGCTGTTATTGCTTTGAAAACTTCTATACCAGCCAGCATGTCGGGAGAGATCGAGCTAAGATCAACAGATCGATCTACTTGATCTGTTGAAGGAATTTTAATACCGTTAATAGTTATATTATTATATTTTGGTGCCAATCCGCTAATAATAACTTTTTGACCTTCACCACCACTACGCTCTAAAGAAACACCCGGTAACCTAGCTAATGATTCGGCTGCATTCTGGTCTGGTAAAGCCTCTATTTTATCTTTAGAAACAATGTTTACAATAGAATTCGAATTTAATTGTTGATTAATTGCAGCTTGTTGTCCTTGAAGTTGTGCAGTTACAACGACTTCCTTCCCTTGAATTGCTTGTGGTTTTAGTATTATACTAATATTATAAGTTTGATTCTTTTCAAAAATGATAGAGGTACTATCTGTCTGATATCCTACATATCTGAAAACTAAAAGAACTTTCCCAGGCATTATGTTCGTTAGACGAAACTTCCCGTCCATATTTGTTGTAGTACCATTTGATGTCCCTGCGACAAGTATATTTGTTCCCCATAGTGGAGATCCATTAGTACCATCTGTTACTATACCATTAATACTTCCACTTTGAGCGAAAGCATTTTGAAAAGCAAATAAAAAACTAAAAATAATTAATACGATCGTCCAATTTTTAAGGTATGATCCCATTAATTCTCCATAAATCAATAAAAAAATCAATGCATTAGATATACTTAGTATACCAGGTAGTCTAACCTAGTAATATATTTGATAATTGTCAAGCAAAAAATAATAATTGACACAAATCTTATTTTACTCTAACCGATCAACCAATTGTAATCTTAAAAAAGCCTATACATAAAGGTAGTAATTGATTGTTTTACTTAAACCACCTTACCGGTTTTATTAGTTAAGGGTTTGTGGTAATCGTACTATCCCTTAAAATTGTGTTATAAAAATTAATCCTTATGATTTGACACCGGTAAGTCTTTGCTTTATTACAAAATCTCAGCCCTAATTATGGCGGCTAAATATTTTCTAATAAAACAAGGAATATTATTTAACAAATCTGGATTAGCCTTCATTCATACCTAAATGTCAACTCAGATTATAAAGTTCCTTTATAATTTTTTATTTACAGCTAAAGGTTGTTTGCCTCAACGATGATAAAAAGGTTGATAGTTTTGTAGCACCATCAGCTGGCAGTCCAAAGATTCACTATTCGATAAATAAAATGGTTTCTGTTTTTGATTTTGAAAGCCAAGGTAAAATTTATTCTCACAATTTTTATACCTATTCCCAACAAAAAAGAATACACAGTGGCTATTGGCTTAGTGGTCTTGGGGTTTTCAATTAGCAGTCTGTGAAAAGTAAAATTCAATAAAATCCGAGACACCACCAAGAATTATTTTTATTTGAATTAGATAAATTATTTCTTTAGCTTTTATCGCTCTTTTAACAACACTCATAATTTTATGGACGCTTTTAAGGCGGAAAAACTAAAACATAAAGTTCAAGCCTTACTTCTCGAATCAAATTCTCCAAGACAAAAAATATTAATTATAAAAGATTATTATTATTTATTAATAAGTGATTATCCTCGAATCATTATTGAAGCTTATTTAAACGAATTTTTTGATGAGTTTTTAAAATTATTAAAGAATTTTGAAGTATTTTATTTTAAGCCTCAAATAACTAGAGAAATTATTCAACTGCTGGAAAAGCTTAAAGAATATGATTTAAATGATGGAACTATAGGAGAATTGAATGTCATAAGCCAATCTTTAAATACTAAGTTAGTAAAGCTCAATAAGATACTAAATGGAGAAGATGTTATACTAAATGCAAATCATAAAGTATCCTTCCCTATTCTTGAGATAGATCAACACGGTCAAACCATAAATTCACCAGGCTTGCTGGAAACATTTTCAATTGATATAAGAAAAAATCCAACAGAAGACAGCTTTATTATTGCATCTTCCTCTGATATTACAAATGATGATTTAATCAATCAAATTAAAATATCTTGGGTTTTAGCTTTAAAGTATGTAAGCTCTCAATACTCAAGAATAAATAAATATCATAAAGTAATCGTGCATTTTGATAATAGGTTGGGCAGTTATTCGGGTAGCTCATTTGGTGCAGCTTTAACAATAAGCTTTATTGAAGAGCTAATTAACTTCCATAACCTTTCTGTCTTAATATCAATAAAAGAAAATATAGCTTTAACAGGGGGATTTGATAAAGAGGGAATTCTCTCAAAGTTAGATGAGCGAGTTTTACTAACTAAACTCGAGGTAATCTTTTATTCAGATATCAGAATATTTGTTGTCCCGGATCCAAATAAATATTCAGCAATCCGTCAGTTAGATGAATTAAAGCAACTGTACCCTAAACGTAATTTGATAATTATTGGCGTAACAGATTTACAAGATTTACTTAATAGAAGAAATTTAATAGATGTAAAGAAACAAAACCCGATAGTTAGATCAGCTAAGTTTACTAAACGGAATTTGGTAGCTATCATTTCAATTTTACTTTTATTACTAATAACTGGCTATTTTTATATTGTAAATTATGATGACAATCCGGCAATACTGGACAGGCAAGGTCAAACACTATTTGTTGAAAATAAAAGCGGTACAGTCCTCTATTCAAAAACATTTGCTTATCGAGTAGATTACATAAATAGCCCTCCTTATTTAAAAAATTTTCAAAAGCTTATAGATATGAATAACGATGGTAGAAAAGAATTATTAGCTGCTAGTGAACTTCCATCAAGTTTAGAGAATGGAGATAAATTTGGTAGTATTACTTGTTATGATTATAGGGGCAAGCAGATTTGGAATTATTTATTCCAGGATACAATTTCCTCACCGGGTGAAGTTTTATCTAAAAATTATATAAGCCATTTAATAGATACAGCAACAGTGAATGGTGAAAAAGTTTTGGTAGCTTATAGTCAGAACAATGAATCGTTCGGGTCTGCAATTTATATGCTTGATTTAAAAACCGGTAAAAGAGTTTACGGTACTTTTTGGCATCCAGGATTTATCAGCGGCGGCTTCATAATTAAATCAAAAGATAAAAACGAACTCGTTTTTGATGGATGGAATAATTCATGGAATAAATTGGCAATAGGAATGCTGGATTTAAATGATATCAACGGTAAAGCGCCATCAGATAGACATCATGATTACTACGGTAAAAACATTGCTGCGTTTAAACATTATATACTAATACCTGATGAAGATTATCGTCAAATAATTACTCCAACGAATTTATTAAGAAGCGGAATTGGAGATTTTATCAGCAATGGAAATGATAGTACTTTCTTGTGTGATATCTTTTTAGGGGAAAATAAATTTGCCGGAATTGTGTACCGTATATCAAAAGATTTTAAGAATATTAGCATAATAATAAATGATGACTACGCCAGATTAAGAGATCCTTATGTCATATCCGGAAAATTAAAGCCGCCCTTAAGTGATACACAAGCTTACAGAAATCTTTTGATAAGCCAAATCCTTTACTGGGATGGCAATAGGTTCGTGAAAAAAAATTAAAATAATTTACCAATGAATTGCACATATGTAGATAATGCAAAGGACTCTTATGAAGTAATTCTGCAATATTTAAGAAATAACTATTTGGGGTTAAAAAGCTTCCCTGATAGGGGAAGCTTTTGTATTTCATGGCTATAGCTATCAATTTTAAAAATGTTTAAAAAAGCTGATTCAGCAATTATAAAAAACTTTTTTTTAATTTTATTTTATTTCCGCATTGATTAAAGTTGTTCTATAATTTATAAAACCATTTTGAACCGAATTGATTATGCCTATTCCCTTCTTAAACGTAATGCTGTACCCATAATCCGCCCCAAAGGGTGTTTCATATTTTATAATGTCTTTGGTTTTCTGAACAACTCGAAAATCCTTTTGCCAATATGCGGTCTCATTTAAGTTTAATGAAAAGTCTGCAACTATTTGTTCATCTGAATTATTTGTCTTATAAAATAAAGTATCTCCATTTTGTCTGTAAAAAACAGTATTTGTAAAATTTGATCTTAAATTCTGTTGGACAACAGTATAATAAAGTTTCCCATTAATTTTTTCTTGCCCATTCACTTCCCAAATTAAATCTAGAGATGTTGTGTCGGGATAACTTAAACTGTAATACCATTTATTCCCGGATTTAAGAGGAAAATAATCTTGAGAGTATGAGTTAGGT
>JBJKQE010000214.1:0-2967 GCA_046705645.1 Ignavibacteriaceae bacterium
TTATATTATTATTTAAATATTGATTTGATAATCTCAGTCTGCCTGTAAGCAACTTAATAACCGCAATGATCAGACAAACAATCGGTGTTTTTCTAATATTGTTAATCATAGGAAGAATGTTTAATTAGTCAATATTTTTTCTGCTATAACTATTTAATATTCTGCTTTATGTTTAGTGCAGTAAAATTAGAAACAGTAATACTAATCCTGTAATTACATTAAGATATATTATGATATTGGAAATTAATAAATTGAAATGTTCGACTTTTTTAACAAAAATCTTATGAACCAAAAACGGAATTATTCCACCGATACCGGTAATTATTCCAATAATTAAACCTGCAGTTGATATCTTTTCTATTTCTATAGCACCATAAAAAAGGAGAAGGATTATCGGGACATGCATAATTAAAAAGCCTGAAATTTTACCCGGAAGTTTTAATATTTCCCATTCCTTTTCATAGGACGATTCAATTTCATGCAACAATAAAATTGCGGCATTTAATATGTAAACCGATGTTAGCATTTTCATATTACCTTTTTTAACTGCTTCATTATTATTTCTTAGAGAAAGCCTTATATTTTACTTTATAAATAACATATTATGTGCATACTTTAGTTTTCGCTGTTAATTTATTCGGTATTTATTATTAATATCTTTAAGCTTAAGAAATCCCGGTAGTCCGTATTTGATATAAATAAATGCTTTCGTAAGTCCAGTTTAGTATTTCGTTACTAATTACTTTGTTCTATAGTTATAACCACATTTCCTTTTTTATGGCCTAGGTCGACGTATTTGTGGGCTTCTACCATCTCTTCAAGATTATATCTTTTGTCAATTACCGGTTTTAGTTTCCCTTTCTCAGCCATCTCTTTTAGAAAAATTAAATCTTCAACGCGGGGATTCGGCGTACCGTTATCAACCGATAGATATTTACCGCTGGGTGTTAATGCTTTTTTGCTGTCCATTTTTAATTTTGAGCTTTTCTTTTTCCCTACTGCGTCAAAAATAAAATCAAAAGATTCGTTCCTATTTGAAATATCTTCTTTAGTATAATCTATTACCGAATCCGCACCGATTGATTTTACCAATTCCAAATTGGAAGTGCTGCATACACCGGTTACTTCAGCACCGAAAGACTTTGCAATCTGTACCGCTGAAGTACCTATTGCACCGGAAGCACCATATATTAATACTTTCTTCTTGTTTTGTATCTGCATCTTCTTCAGAAAATGTAATGATAATAATCCGCCGTAAGGAATCGCTGCAGCTTCTTCAAAGGTGAGATTAGACGGCATCGTCGTCATTACACTGTCTTCCGGAAGGCATTTATATTCTGCATAAGTGCCGAGCCTTGTTTTAATCGGGGACTTTATTGTCCAGGCAAAAACTTTATCTCCAATTTTAAATGATTTAACATCTGTACCGCTAGACTCAATCTCACCAGCCAACACCATTCCCAGGATAGGGTTTCTCGGTTTATTAAAACCGATTACCAATCCCATCATTAGTCCGATTGGATGCCAGAGAGGAAGCTTGAAACCTCTAACTATACAGTCGCTTGCAGTTACAACAGTAGCGTTAATTTTTATTAGTACTTCATTTTCTTTAGGGACAGGTTTCTCTATCTCTTTTAGTTTAAGAACTTCAGGTGGTCCATATTTCGTGCAAACGATTGCTCTCATATTTACTCCCTTAAATATTATCTTAAAAAACTATTTTATTATTTTAAATATCCTGCAATAGGTTGTCGAATTTTTTATCCTTTTAGTTTTATGATTCTACATTAAATACCATTCCGAATTTTTGAATCATATTAAAAATTTAGAATAAAATGCCTACCTATCTGCCGTATTATACTTTTACAGATTTAAAAGTATAGGATGAATCGCAAGAAATAACGAAAAGGGACGGAAAGGATAATTACTGCTGCCGGTGCCGCAATAAATGAGGAGATATGATAATTATAAGATTTAATCTGAATTTTAAAATTAATTTACCGGCGTTTTAGTAAGATTAAGATAGTTTTCAAGCATTTTCCCTTTTCCCGTTTAATCACTGAAATTAAGATAAAAAAATTTTAGCTAAATCGAAACCTAATCACAAATTGTTAATTAATTCCACCATGCTGCATAATCCTCAGCATACTTTTTAAAGGTAATCGGTAAACGGTTTATTAAAGATATAATATCTTCCGAAACTCCTGAACAAAAACCTTCCCGAACTTTTTGAAAAAAGTTAGACCATCTTTCAATTTGTCCGGTTGCCGCTCCGGCTTTATTGAGAGAAGCCCGGGCTGTTTCATCACTTATCGGTATGTATGATATTTTCTTATTCGAGACCCCGGATAATATTTCTACAACCTCGGAATGATTTATAGATTCATTGCCTGTTAAAGTATAAGCTTTGCCGTAATGCCTTTCATTTTTTAAAACCGAAACACCGGCGGCTGCAATATCCCGCACATCAATAAAAGAAACCTTTGCATCTCCGGCAGGAAGATGCAGTGCACCCGTATATTTAATATCTGCATACATAGGACCGGAATTAAAATTTTGCATAAACCAGTTAGGACGCAAATGTGTAAATGGTATGCCGGAAGCTTCGATATATTTTTCAAGCCGTCTCAACATAAAGTTATCATCTGTTTCAGTTCCCATTGCGGTCAAGTTAACGATATGTATTATCCCTCTTTACTTTGCTTCATCTATGAACGGAATTGCAGCTTTATAGGATTCATTATCGCCCGGACGGGCCATTAAAAATACTCTATCAACTTCGTTAAGCGCCGGTGCAAATGTTTCCGGTTTATCGAAATCAAATGCTGTTGTTTCAATTACAGAAGAAAATTTTTTTGATGCACTAAGAGGATCTCTAGAAGCTGCTTTAATTTTTTCGCCGCACTCGTTAAGTAATTTTACAAGTTCTACGCCGACTTTGCCTGTAGCACAAATTACCAATATCTT
>JBJKQE010000215.1:0-50477 GCA_046705645.1 Ignavibacteriaceae bacterium
TGCCAAGGTTATCACAAATTGTGATAAGTTTATTCCATTCTTCCTTAGCTAACTGGAACATAAAATCAGATGGAAAACGCTCAATATTTCTTCTTACTGCTTGTTTTAATACTCTTGTTTCAACTCCATATAATTCTGCAAGGTCGGAATCAAGCATAACTTTATAGTTCTTGATCAAGTAAATTTTCCTGGATATTACTTCAACTGGAATTATAGAATCTTTTTTCATTAATAACCCCCTTTTATTTTTAAATACTATAATGAGATTTCTTCCTCAGCGTAATCATCCGGTGTTTCGCATACACGTATTTTTACTTTGTGAATATTGGAAGGAAACACTGCTTTCTTTATTTCATTTAAGAAGTATCTTGTAATATTCTCCACAGTAGATTGGAAATCAACCACAACTCTTTTTGAATTCATTTCTTCTAAAAATTTTATGACTTTTTTATCTTCGTTATATACAAGAAATGCATGATCCATTTTTTCAATTAACGGCTCAATTGCTTCTTTAAGATGATAGTAATCCATTACCATTCCGTTTTCCATTACATCGCCTTCAATCTCCACAAGCATTTTGTATGAATGACCATGAATGTTTTTGCATTTCCCGAAATGTTCAGGCAGCCGGTGACCCATTTCCCAATTAAATTCTTTTGCTATTTTCATTATACTCCTTTAGCAGTTGGTTCCCAAATAAATTTATGCATTTGCAATTGAAATCTTACATTAAGCTTATCTTCCAAAATCCATTCAACTAACTTTACCGGCTCAAGCTTACCGAAAACTACGGAAAAAAGGACTTCACATTTAGAATCGATATCATATTTTTTTAAGATTTCTTTTGTCCAGATATAATCTTCTTTACTTCCTATTACAAACTTAACTTCATCGTCTTTTTTTAAGAAATTTATATTCTCATAAAAATTCTTTTTAACCATTCCGCTGGAGGGACATTTTAAGTCCATTATGATTTTGACCCGTGGGTCAATTTCTTTTATTGAAATACTTCCGCCGGTTTCAAGCATTACATTATATCCTTTATCACAAAGAATTTTCATTAATTCCAAGCTTTCCTTTTGAACCAAAGGTTCACCGCCGGTAATTTCAACTAATTTGCAATCAAATTTGTCGATTTGCTCAATTATTTCACCAATACTTAGTTCTTTTCCATCATAAAATGCATACTCTGTGTCGCAGTAAGTACACCGTAAATTGCAATAAGTAAGCCTTACAAATACACATGGTAATCCGGCATTAGAACTCTCACCCTGAATTGAGAAGTATATTTCGTTTATTTTTAGCATAAATTCTAAGATTAATTTGAACTTCGAATTATAATTAGAGAGTAAAATTAATAAACTTGGATTTGACTTCAAACTGATCAATTTTTATATTTGTGATCAATTTTTATTATCTATTTAAAGGTTTTCAGAATATGGCAAGTCATAAATCGGCTAAGAAAAGAATTAGAACAAATGCTCGCAAACATGAAATTAATAAAATTATTGAATCAAGAATAAAGACTACAGTAAAAAAAGCTCTTGCTGCAGATGAAAAAGAACAAGCCGAAAAATTATACAAAGAAGCGGTTGCAATACTTGATAGAAGCACTGCAAAAGGTAAAATTCATTTGAATACGGCTTCAAGAAAGAAAGCTTCACTAACAAAACATTTAAATAGTCTACAAAATAACAAATAATTTAATACGCTAACTTACCCTTGTGTCAAAAAAGGCTCTTTACCATTTAAAGAGCCTTTTTAGTTTTAAATAATAATAATTTATAATTCTTCTACTGCGTCAATTCCTTCGGGCATCGGCAAATAAAATCTAATCGGCTGGACAGATCCATCTCTTTTAATCAATTTATCTACTCTTTTTTTGATAATTACACTATGTTCAATATGTACGTCGTCTTCAATTATAGATCCGAAAATATAACTGGTGCCTTTTATAAGAACATTTTTACCAATCCTTAACGGATACTCATCACTCCCGGTCATATTAACACTGGATTCGATTCTTGAATTGTCTCCTATTACTATATTTCCTTTGATAATATCGCCGGAGAGTATTTCTACAAAATTGCCGATCTTGAAAGTTTGTACCTCAAAACAGGATAAATGTACATTTGGGCGGACCATAACATTTTTACCGAATTGTACATTGCCTTTTACATAGACGTTTCTTTCAAGTTCCAAATTGTAATTTAACCTAACTCCTTTTCCGATATGAACACCTTTTCCGATTCTAATATCAAGGGGTATATTTTTTTTGTCCATATCAATTATATTCTCAACAACACCGTCTTCTATAAAAAAATCATCAGGGTCATCAATTATAATTAGGTCTTTCAGTTTTTCATAAATTTGTTTTCTTGCAACAGCTTCCATTTCTTTTAAAACGGATTTATTATTGAAACCCATAACTACGTATTGTTCAATAGGGCTTACTGCATTAACGGAAAATCCCTTCTTATTAAACAATGCAATTAAATCCGTTATATAAATTTCATTCTGTGCATTATCCGACGAAATTAAATTAATCAACTCTATGAGCTTTTTATATTTGAATGCATAAACACCTGAATTAAACTCGGTGTTTTCTATTAATTCTCTTTTTGTGTATGCATATGTTCTGTTATTATAAATAACCTTGTAAGGTTTATCGTCAAGCAGAGAAAGTATATCCTTGTATTCCATAATTTCAATTACTTTATCTTTATCGTTACCCGAAGAATTTCCATCTATATCATTTGGTTTAACCCTTAGAATTCTGCCGTA
The DNA here is from genome assembly GCA_046705645.1 of Ignavibacteriaceae bacterium. Taxonomy (GTDB): domain Bacteria; phylum Bacteroidota; class Ignavibacteria; order Ignavibacteriales; family Ignavibacteriaceae; genus FEN-1297. Next base: position 2,785 of record JBJKQE010000215.1, read on the forward strand.
GGAATTTTCCTCCGCTTTACCTTCAAATATCCCTGTCAGCACCATCATATCGCTGTTTGTTTTAATGAATTCCTCTCTAAAGCGCACCATCGTGGCAGAATCAATAAGGCCCATATCGCCGGGAAGAACGTATACTATCCCGTCAAATAATTTATCATCAATTTTTTTCAGTGCCACTTGAACTGCATGTCCGGTACCGTTTTGACTTGCCTGGTAAGCGTATAATGTTGATTTTCTTTTCCCTACTACGTCGATAACATCCCCAGCTTTAATTCCGACAACTAAAATTATGTTTATATCTTCAATTCCGTTCCGGCATGCATTATAGACTCGTTCAACGGTAGTTACACCCCAAATTTTATGCAGCATTTTCGATTTTTGAGATTTAATCCTTTTACCGTGCCCGGCCGCAAGAATTATTGCTGCTTCTGATATTTCATAATTAACAGCTGAGGAAAGTTCATCGATTTTTTTATTTATTAATTGGTTTTCTTCTGATTCCATCTAAAGTCTCCATAAAAAATATCTGTATAATAAATTTATACAAAATCATAAGTATATTAAAAAGCACTATTCGAAAAAGTATTCAATGCAAGAACAAAATAAATATTCAATTTTCATTGGACTTGTTTGTAAATAAATAATACATCGCCAAATTAAAGCCGAATGTAAACCAAACCAGAGTTATTATCTCCTGATCACCAAAATTATATTCGGTTAAACCGGATACAAGAAAAGCACCCACACAGCCTAAAACGCCAAGTGCATAAGAAGAAAAGAACGGCTTGCCTGCGGCTTCTTTAAATATTTTTAGATCAATTTTTATCATTTTAAAAATCATATAGCAAAATGCAAGGAATCCGAATAACCCTAAAATAACTAATTCGTGAACAAAGTTATTATGCATGTGTCCTTGAATTTCTTTTTCATAATTCGGCTTATATTTCCTAAATAAATTACCTAAGTCTATATCGCCGACACCAAATACCGGGTGATCACGAAACATCTTAAATCCGGCTTTCCACAGTTCAAATCTGATAATATTAGAATGATTGTAAAAATCGAATATGCTTAAAAGCCGGCTCCTCTTAGAAAAAGTAAAGAACATTCTGCCGTCATTGTTATCAATAGCTGTAGGTTCCGAACTTAATTTTGCTTTTAACAGAATTTCAATTTTATTTCCAACAGGATAGTTAAACTCATAAAAATATCCGTCGGAATTAACAGCAAACAATCGCTTGTTCTTGAATTTCCAGGTAAAAAGCCTTTTAGGAGATTTTACACTGTCCAGTAAAATTAATTTTGAAGTATCCACTGCAAAAAGTTTCAGACCAGTTTGATCCGATACAAAAATTTTATTATTAATATAAAAGATATGATCAATGTGAACCTTGTCTTTGTAATTAATTTCTTTGTGCTCCGGCAGGCCATTTTTTAGTGCAACAACGGATACATTAGTCGGCGGTTCAAATAGAACCATTTTGCTCGAGTCGATGTAAATATCCGAATATCCTTTGAGCCACTTAAATCTTACAGTATCATTTAAATTTAAAGGATTTTTGAATATGGTAATCCCGCTGTCTATATCTGCTATATATAAATATTTATTGGCAGTAGCATATGAAAATGTAAAGCCTGCAGTAATAAATTCTTTTTTAAAATTGAAGTTATCCCCGGCTTTTTGTAAAAGAAAGAACCTTGTTTCGATAGATGAAGCGATATAGTAATTCCCAATCCATTTTGTTAAACCGGTAATCGGCGCGGGTGTCTTTATTTTTTGTATCAATTTTGTCCCGTTGTATACTAAAATTCCATCGTTGAAATCAGACACATATTCTCTATCGTTTTCCATAAAAATATTCTTAGCTCTGCCTAAAGTATTAACCGTATATTCTTTTTTAAGACCTGAATTATTTAAACCGTAGACTTCGTATTTGCTCATGTTTTTTGATATTATAAACATAGCTGCGACAATTAGGCAAATAACAGCCACACTTTTCCATTGTTTCTTCATAAGCAAAATGACCAATATTCCTGCTCCAACACCTGTCCAACTGGTTCGTTTATATGTGGAAATTAAAGCAAGAAGAGAAATTAAAAAGCCCAATATTAGAAATAATCTATTTTTAAGTTTTACTTTCTCATTTATTGCGAATGCAAATAAAAACAATACCGTAAAACTGGTAATTTCTCCGACGGTTATAGGATATTGGAAAATTGAGGGACCGGATTGCCGTAAGTTGTAAAGACTATATATATAATATTTATAGGCAAAAAAGAGGTATATTAATATGGAAATTAAAGAAGCACCGATATAAAAGTAAAAATATTTTTTTATTCTATTAAAGTCGGTTGCAGCAATTATAGAAGTATAAACCAACGGAATTAACAGTGCCCGCTTTGAAAAGTACAGATATGCCTGGGGATTATTTCCTGAAAAAACAGCAGATAATAATTCAGCGCTAAGAAACCATATAAATGCTATTTCCATACCCGTACGTTTAAATTGGTTTTCCTTTGTTAAGGCAAACCTTACTAGAATGAAAAAAAGCGCTCCGAAATAACCAATTTGATTTACAAATATGGAATTAGTAAGGCTCAGTACAAATAATGTAAAAAAGAAAAAGATTGTTTTATCAATTATTTTGATTTGGTTATTCGTTGCTTTCATATTTCAATCCCTAAACTGCATTTCGTAAAATTTATGATATAAACCGTTTTCATCACGGATCAATTCATCGTGAGATCCAATTTGAACGATTTTACCACGGTCAATAACTATAATCCTTGTTGCATTTCTAATTGTACTTAATCTATGAGCAATAACAAATGTTGTTCGGTTTTTCATCATTCTCTCAATTGCTTCTTGAACAAGCAGCTCGGATTCGTTGTCTAAAGCAGAAGTTGCTTCATCAAAAATCATTATTTCGGGATTTTTGACAATAGCCCTGGCAATAGAAATTCTTTGTCTTTGTCCGCCGGAAATTTTTAATCCTCTTTCCCCGATAATTGTTTCGTAACCGTCAGGCAGTTCAATTATGAAATTATGAGCATTTGCCGTTTTTGCAGCTTCAATAATTTTTTCAATCGGATAATCTCCTAATCCGTAGGCGATATTATTTTTTATTGATTCATTAAATAAAAATGTTTCCTGTGTAACTATCCCCATTAAGGAGCGAAGATCTTGAATCTTAATATTTTTTGTACCTATACCATCAATTAAAATTTGTCCGCCGGTCGGATCGTAAAATCTTGGAATAAGATCAACCAATGTTGATTTTCCGCCGCCGCTAGGCCCAACCAAAGCAATAATTTCTCCCTTATTAACACTAAAATTAATATCATTTAGAACTAATTCATCGGAATCTTCATAATGAAAATCTATATGACTGAATTCAATTTTATTATTAAATTTATCAACTCGAGCTGCATTTAATTTATCCTGTATGTTGGGAAGAGTATCAATTATTTCAAAAATTCTATCACCGGCAGCACTGGATTCTTGAATGCGGTTATTAACCGTACTCAATTCTTTTATCGGCGGCATCAACTGGAAAATTGCAAATAGAAAACCTAAAAACTCACTTGCCTTTAATGCATTATATTGAAGGACCAATACTCCGCCGTAATAAATGATCACTGCACCTACAAGTACACTTAAGGTTTCCGTTATCGGAGAAGATGCATTTCGAATTCTTACAATACGAAGCATCATTTTAAAAAAGTTATTTGTTTCTTCTGTAAATTTTTTGTTCTCATAATTTTCCATCCCGAAAGCTTTAACAATCTTTACTCCGGAAATTGTCTCCTGCAGAATGCTTGTTATGTCCGCCATCTTAGCTTGAATTTTTGCGCTGTGCTTTCGTAGTTTAATTCCGATCCATGTAATAATAAACATCGAGAAGGGTAGAATTATAAAAGCCAAAAGGGTAAGCTGCCAGCTAATGCTTAGGGCAATTCCCACAAAGACAATAATAGTTAAAGGTTCTCTAATCAAATTAAGAAATGCCGCCGAGATACTGTTTTGAACAACATTAACATCATTAGTCAATCTTGATATCAGGTTGCCGACCCGTTCTTGTTTAAAATAACTCATCGGAAGTTCATGGAGATGTTTATATGCGCTGTCACGGAGATCCTTCATCGAGCCCTGTTCGACATACGAGAGGAAATATGCTTGAAGATATCCGAATATATTTTTCAGTACAAATGCAAATACAACAAGAAAGCAAATCTTCAATAATGCATCCAGCTTATCGCCGCTGAATACATAATTATTAAAAGTATTAACAACATCATGTTGAATTTTTATTATCCAATCAGGTAAAAGATGAGAAGCATTTGCAACCGCGGACGGCTGGGCGACTTGAGTTTTTGTATTTTCCTGAAATAATGTATCGAGTAAAGGTATTGTAAGATAAACCGACATACCGTTTAACAAAGCATATAGTATTGTGCATATTACGGAGATAATTAAATGTTTCCAATAAGGTCTTACGTATCTTAATATTCTTAAATATGTTTTCACTATGCGCTGTAATCCGGAATTGTTGGTATGTTTGTAATTCCGCACCCGCCTTTAATATGAATGCTGTCTATCATCTTTAATGTATGTAAGTTAAATATTTTAATTGAAGATTTTTTACCGAAACCATTATCAAATATTAGTAAATTTTTCAGAAGAATAAAATTTTTTAGTCCTCCTCCGTCCCATTCTTTGGCTATTTTTTTATCGGCAATTGAATAAATAAAAATTTTCGATGTTTCCGGCTGTTTGTCATATAAGGAATTATTTCTAGGTGAAATATCAAGAGTAGATATAATTGCGTATTCATTATTCGGCGTCCAATCAATTTGATTTAATTTTTGATTTCCCGCCGTAATTAAAGCTTTTTTATTATTTGAAGTGTTTTTTAGATAAATGGAAATCTTCAAAGAATCATTAGAATTAATCTCAAATTCACCGTTGGGAGATTTAATTTTTTGTTTAACCATTGGCGGCCGGGGGTATCCTTCTTTTATAATGTCAAATGCTTTAGTTTTATCAACCAGCTTTTTGCCGAATTCACTGTATATTAATGTATGTTGATCAACATAATTTGCTATGCTTTTGTCAAATGAATTAAGGATAATTATAAAAGTATTGTCCGTTTCCCATGCTGTAAAAACCTGTAACCCGCTGCCTATTGATTTTATCAACTTTACTTTGGATGAATCCAGGCTTAGCAAATATAATTTTACATTATGGATAAACGGCAAAATACCTTCTTTCCCGTAATCTGTTGCCGTTAAAAAAAATATTCTGTTCCCTTTAGGAGAATGAGAAAGCAATACGACACTCTCATGTGCCCTGAACCAAAATTTAGAACTTCTTTTTTGTTTGAGATAATATTTATAAATACCGGGTCTGTCATTTATATCCCCGACAAAATAAAAATTTTCATTTCTTGAAATTCGGTTTACACTTGTTGTGTCTACGGGTGTATTTATTTCTTTTTGTTTATTTTCTTTATGATTTGCACAGCTTGAAAGTAATAGAAGTGCCAATGCAAGAGCAATGATTTTATATTTTATCATTAAAAAATTTCCGCTGCTTTTATAAACAAACTTAATATTAAGTTAATGAAATTCATAAAATATGACCATAACGGGCTGTAAATAAAGAGTAGTAAAACTACCGAACCGTAAAAGCCCAAACTTAATATTTTAGCGGTGAATTTATTCGGAAAAATATCAAAGAGTATATGGGAGCCGTCAAGAGGAGGAATCGGCAGGAGATTGAATGCGAATAAAAAAATATTTAAGAAAACACCGTACCAAAAGATGTTCAATAAATAATGCCGGTATTGTATTCCAAGGTTTTCCGTAATTAAAAAACAAATAAAAAACAGTAAAGCGAGAATAAAATTTGAAAAGGGTCCCGCAAAAGAAACGACCGCATCATCTTTAAGTTTATTTTTAAAATTTGCTCTGTTAACAGGCACCGGTTTTGCCCAGCCGATCAAAGCAAAGCCCGACGCAAATGAAGCGAGCGGCATTATATATGTTCCTATAAGATCCGCATGTTTGAAAGGATTAAGGGTAAGTCTTCCTTGATCTTTAGCAGTGGTATCTCCCAATCTAAAAGCTGAAAGTGCATGAGCAAATTCATGGACACCGATTGAAACAAAAAAGATCGGTAAAAAAGTTAAAAATGAGATTAATTTTTCGCTTACATGTATTCCGGACAATATTTTATCCTCTCGGGTGAAATTCTTTATGAACTTGTTTGATATATTCTCTATCTATGTGAGTATAGATCTGCGTTGTTGAAATGTCGGCATGACCCAGCATCTCCTGAACAGCCCTTAAATCTGCGCCCCCTTCAAGCAGATGAGTGGCAAAGGAATGCCTGAAGGTATGCGGATGAACTTCCTTTTCGATCCCTGCTTCTTTTACATACCGTTCAACTATTTTCCACACTCCCATTCTAGAAAGTTTAGTTCCCCTTCCGTTTAAGAAAAGGTAATTCTCGCTTTTCATTTTTTTCTGGAGAAGCGGTCTGCTATGTTTTAAATAATTAGTTACCCATTCTCTTGCGCTGCCTCCGATAGGTATTAATCTTTCCTTAGAACCCTTGCCAAATGCACGAATTATTTCTTCTTCAAAAAACAGATCCGATAATTTCAAATTAATCAATTCGGAAACCCTTAGTCCGCATGCATAAAAAGTTTCAAGAATTGCTTTATCCCGTAAACCCAATTTATCCTTAATATCCGGTTTTGATAAAATAGAATCTATTTCATTAACCGACAAAACGGGAGGGAGGTGTTTTGCAAGTTTAGGAGTCGGTACTTTTTCAATCGGATTATCTTTTATGTATTTACAGCCGAGCAAGTAGTTCAAAAATCCTTTTATTGACGAGTAATAACGCGCTGCCGAACTGCTGCTTATGCCTATATTAAATAATTCTTTAAAAAATGAAATAAGATGACCGGAACGAATATCCGAAGGATCTTCTATTTTAAAATCTTCTAAAAAACGAAAAAGTGCCGAGATATCGTTTTTGTAGGATTCTATTGTATTATCAGAAAGATTTTTTTCAAGCCTTAGTACAGTCAAGTATTCTTTTAGGAAGATGTTCATTGTTAATCTTGATTTTCTTCAGTTCCTTTTTCTATTTCATCCTGCTTCGGGTATCTTATCCGCTTATGGTGCTGCCCTACCAATATACCTATGAACGCTTCCTTAATTTTATTAAGATCATTAAAAGTTATGGGAGAATTATCAAGCTGTCCGTCGTCAACTCTTGATTCAATTATATTATCGATTAGGTTCTCAACTTTTACAGGATCCGGATCCTCAATAGACCGTACTGCAGATTCACATCCGTCGGCCAGCATTACAATTGTTGTTTCCTTTGAATTGGGTTTAGGTCCGGGATACTGGTAATCTTTTTTGTCGACTTTTTCTTCGCCGTAAAGCTTTTTAGCCTTATCATAAAAATAAGACATGGTAGTAGTACCATGATGCATTGGGATAAAATCGGTTATTTCCTGCGGAAGATTATTTTCTTCGGCAAGTGCAATGCCTTCTTTTACGTGTTTTACAATAAGACTTACACTCTCTTCAGGCGTAAGATTTTCATGTACATTTTGGTTGTTAAGCTGATTTTCCACAAAGTTTTGAGGTGTAATTGTTTTGCCGATATCGTGATAGTAGGCTCCAACCCTTGCTAAAAGAGGATTTGCATTAATATTTTCTGCGGCTGCTTCAGCTAATGTTCCCATAGTCATCGAATGATTAAAAGTGCCTGGAGCTCTTCTTGCAAGTTCTTTTAATAACGGCCTGTCAAAGTTGGAAAGCTCCAGTAAGGTAAGATCCGTAGTTATCTTAAAGAATCTTTCAAAGAATATCAAAAGGCCGTAAGTAAGCACAGGGCTTATTAACGCATTAGAGCCTGCAAATGCCGATTCTATAAGTATATTTTCCAATGATGCAAATCTTTCAAATCCGAAGGCAAGAATTCCTACAAGATAACCGATTAATATGAAGAGAAATGATCTAAAAATTTGAGAGCGGTTTTTAATATCTCGAACGGTATAAACCGAAAGTGCGCCTGCAAATAAATTCATTGCCGCAAAAGTATAATCGTTTCCTCTCAATGCCCCCGTAATCAAAACAATGATTACCGTACAGTAAAAACCTATTCTTGAATCAAATATTATTGTGATAAGCATTGAAAGTACAGGTATAAAAATCATGAATTGAAGCGGGGCATCTACCGTAATCTGATTTATAAGGAATGTGACAAAGGAAATAAACACAATTGTTATTGCAATTAGCAGAATTTTCTGATTGTCGTTAAATAATTTTTTCCGGAATAAAAAAAGATAAATTGTAAGCAGAGTTATAAGAAATGCAATATGAAGAAACTTTCCTAAAAATTGGAGCAAATTTCCTTCACCGCCGACTTCTTCGCCTTTTGCCTGTTTAAAAGAATCTATCTTTAATTTATCTTCTTTTGTTATCCTATCGTGTTTACCGATAATCCTTTCGTTTTCATTAACAATTCCACTGTAACGGGATACGTTGCTTTTTGCCTGATTGATTTCTTCATTAGTAAATTGAGCATTATAGATAATATTCGGAAAGACGAAATGTGAAGCATATTCTATTACAGCTTGTTTTATTTCGTTCGAATAATTAGTACGATTAACTATATCTTCTACTTCACCGTCGGCTTCATCCACAGTTAAAAGAGTATTTATTCTTGTTATTTTATCAATATTTCCCATTCTAATTGCAATACTATCCGTTTTAATAAGGGTTGAATCTTCATTAACAATTCCATTGCGATATATACTTACCAAAGCATTCTTTACTATTAGAAATAACTGTTTAAAATTAAGAGTACGATTCGAAAGCATGTTTCGTTCTTCTCTTCTTAATTTTTTAAAAACATTAAATGATGTTGAACTTAAAAAAGTAGGATTAAAATCTTTCAAATTTTCATTTGTTAAAGAGCTGTCAATTATTTGCAGAAGGTAAGTATCATATAAATTGAGCGAATCAAGTGATTTATGGATTTCATTATCATTCCTGGTAAAAACAGGGAAAATGTTCTTTGCCGCAGCTTTTAATTCCGCTTTATAAACGCTCGGATCTTTAAGAATTGGAAAACTGAAAGGAGCAATCAAATCGTCATGAATCCAAATTGAACCTACAGATACATCGGACTCAATTGATTCTCCTTTGGGAAACATCATAGCAATTAGAATGACAGAAACGAGTCCGATTAATAATTTTACCCTTAAACTACTTCTGAACCTTGATTGCTTTTTTTCAGCCATCAGTTAATACTTATTTGTTAATATTATTACAAATACATCAAATAAATTTAAATTTATTCAAAATATTATTTTAAATATAATTTATAAAAGGCTGTTTAAGAAATCCGTAATAAAAAACTATACAATCCGAGTGTTAAAATATAATCTAAACGCCTATTTCCTTTGCAATTTAATAAAATAACAATGTTCGAAAAAAAATAATAACCTTAATTAAAATTAAAGCAAATTATTTGATTACTTCTTCCCAACCGATTGCAGCAAGGTTTTTATAAATAACAAAAGATGATATAATTGCCGCTACTAAATACATTAAGAAGGCCGGATAATCTCCGAATATGAGCTTGCCGGTACCGAACAAAAAAGAATAGACCAGAACCACGCCGAAAAACCAATTGACAAACATTCTTAAGAAACCCGAATCACTTTTAACATCGGGTAGTTTATCGGAAATCTTTTTCCAAAAAACTCCTCCCGGATGAATCTTTCTGTAAAATGAAAATAGTATTTCTTCATCAACCGGTTTTGTAAGTAAAGTAACCGTAACCCAAACAATAGTTGTAGCGCCAACAAGATAATATAGAGTGTAAGGGAATGCAATTCCCATGCTTGAAATAATCGGAAAGACAACAAATGGTGTTATCATTGCTGATATTTCCGACCACGCATTTATCCGCCACCAGAACCACCTTAAAATTAAAACCGAGCCGACGCCCGCTCCGCATTCCAAAATAAATTCCCATGCACCTGAAATACGGTTGATAAATAATGTAACGAAGATAGAAACTATCATTAATAAAATTGTAACGAGGCGGGAGATTTTAACATAGTGCTTTTCGTCTTTATCTTTTTTAACAAAGCGGCGGTAGAAATCGTTTAATATATAAGAGCTTCCCCAGTTTAATTGAGTTGCAATTGTGCTCATATAGGCAGCAAAAAAAGCAGCAACCAGCAAACCTTTTAATCCAACAGGAAGAAAATCTCTCATTGCATAAATGTAGCCCATTCTTTTAGCTTCAACTCCCAAATGGGGGTAAAGAATGAGAGTTGCTAATCCTACTAATATCCATGGCCAAGGTCTGATTCCGTATTGTGCTATTTGAAAAAACAATGTAGCCAACAATGAATGCTTTTCATCTTTTGCAGACATCATTCTTTGAGCAATGTAGCCCCCTCCTCCGGGTTCAGCACCGGGATACCACGATGCCCACCATTGTAAGCCGATATATGCAAGAAATGCCGCTGCCGTTAATGCAAAAGCACCTCCAATTGAAGTTGCGCTGGAAATCGTCGGGAAAAAATCGAAAACAAAAGGCGGCAGTTTATGCTGAAGACCTGTTATTCCTCCTATTTGAGGAGAATTTATTACAAGTATGGCAAGTATAATTGTTCCGCCCATAGCAAGAAAAAATTGAAAAGCATCCGTAACTACAACGCCCCAAAGTCCGGATAAGGCTGAGTAAAAAGCAACTAAGATCATACAACCGAATACATATATCATAACCTGGGAAGCCGGGATTCCAAACATGCCGATAAGTATGGATTCCATTGCTTTGTTTACCCAGCCCATAATTATAATATTCATAAATAAGCCGAGGTACAAAGCTCGAAATCCGCGAAGGAACCTTGCGGGCTTACCCGAATACCTGATTTCTGCAAACTCGACTTCCGTCATAATGCCTGCACGCCGCCAAAGTTTAGCAAAGAAAAAAACTGTCAGCAGCCCTCCGAATGCAAAATTCCACCATATCCAGTTGCCGGCAATACCGTTTTTCGTAACAAGTTCCGTAACGGCAAGCGGTGTATCCGCAGCAAAGGTTGTTGCAACCATTGATAAACCTGCAAGATACCATGGTAAATTTCTTCCTGATAAAAAGAACTCATCTGTATTTTTTCCTGCCCGCTTTGAATAATACAGAGCTATACCGATCGAGAAAATAAAGTAAATGAGTATTATTAGATAATCGAGTAGTTGCACGGTTACCTCTATTTGTTAATGATTATAAGTGATTTATTTCTATGTCCGCAATTTTTAATTTGTAGATTAAAATAAATGAAAAATATTTTTAATAAATTAAAGATATAATTCGTCTATTGTCAATTCACATTACTTTTTACATTCCAGCCCGATATTCTAATATCCGGCTTTTTGTTTTGAATGTCTTTTATGCTAAAGTGGCCTTTTATAATTTTTGTTTCGCCGGGTAATAATGAAAAATAATTATCACTTAAGAATATAGGCAGTACGGGATTATCACTTTTTCCGGCGGTTACAGACAATTCAATTGAAAAAGCTAATTTATCCGTAGGGTTTTTTATTTCAACTACAACATATTCATTTTCGCCGACTTTTTTAAATTGATGTTTAACATCTAAATTAATTTCGGGGAGTTTGTTCAGTTCGGTTAGATCGGCAAACTGTTTTTCCGGAGTAACAAACCACGTTGATTTAGCCGTGTCTAAAATATCCTTAGCTGTTGACAAACAATAAAAGTTAGAACTTACTTCTTTTTTATCTTTAAATAATTTCAGATCGACAAAATACGTTTTACTTAATCCTGCAATATCCGGAAGCGTCAATAGTGGTTCTGAATCATTTGAGTTTAAATTACTTTTAATTTTCTTTTGAAATTTTTTGGTCAAATCGAAATTTAAAACGGAGACTTCGGCAGTTAAATTTTTATACTTATTAAGAGTGTTATTAACCAAATCGATTGAATTATTTTCATAATTATATTGAATATGAATAGGCTCGCCTGCTTTTCTAGCGCCATAAAAAGCCCCGTTGGGCATTAAATAATAATCATATAACTGCCACCATAATTTCGGCCATGCTGAATTGTACATCCATTGAATGACGCCGGTAGATTTAAATTTATTTGCATCGAAAGCCTCATACATTGCACGCATTGCTTCGTAGTTGGTATACTGGGCTTTTCTTTCGTAATCTTTAAGACTTGCCGGTGCGCCGAGCCGTTTATCAATTGCTTCATTATATCTTTTTTGATGTTTAAATCTTCCCCTGCTGCAGTGGTAATTCCATTCGCTGTTTATAGGCCAAATAGAATCTTTAGGAATCATTTTCCTTAAACTTTCGACCGGAGGAACTTGGGGACCGGGTCCGGTTTCCGTATTGAATCCGAATGCACCTCCGTATTTTTTGTCGATATACCAATAATCCGGCGGAACGTAATCGTAAGGCCCTCTCATTTTGACTGCAGTTTTTCCGGTAATAGTGCTTGTATGCTCTGCCGCCGATGCAATGCTGGGTCTTGTCGGATCATATTTTGATAGTATTGCCAAGTATTTTTTTTCAAGTTCAGGTCTCGGGTATTTATCGCTTCCATATAACCATAAGAAAATGCTTGGATGATTTCTCAGCCACAGAATTTGATCTTTCCATGACTCGGAGGCAATTTGTATATCTTCCGGAGTTTTAATTCCTCCGTATTCATCAACCGGTTTACCAAGCAATCCTTCCCATTCCCATTGGCAGCTCCAGCCGACCATTATCATAATGCCTTTTTCATCGCATAAGTTGTATATATCCTGGTTCTCTCCCCAAAAGCCTTCCATTCTAATAGCATTCAAATTCATTTGTTTGGCATAATCAATTTGAGCTTTAAGATTTGAATAAGTATTATTCAGCAGCATATCATCCGCCCAGCCGCCGCCCCGGATTAAAATCTTTTTGCCGTTTAATTTAAAACCGCGGAAACCTTGTTTGGTAAAATAATCCGTAACTTCACGGATGCCGAATTTAACATCTTTTTCGTCCGATATTTGATTTTTAATTTTAAAAGTTAATTCCAAATCATATAATTCAGGCTTACCAAAATCATGTGTCCACCATAATCTCGGATTTTTTATTATCAGTTGTGAATATTCGTCAGGAGTAAAGGTTATGATTTTTATTTCGTCCGGCGATAACGAAATATTTTTATGAAATTCAATTGAACCTATTTTACCATTTAGAATTCCATCCAGATTTTTGTTCGTATTATTTTGAACTTCGGCAGATATAGTAAGCCATGCTTTTTTTAATGTTAGAGTATCAACTTTTGTTTGAATGAAAGGATGATTTACGGAGACGTTTCCGCACAGTTCTATATTAACACCTCTCCACAAGCCCATATTGCTGTCAGGAGGTTCGGGACTCCAATCAACGAACCCAATTGTAGGATCGCCTTTTTTAGGCGGTATCACTTCTACCGCAAGAACATTTTTATTTCCGAATTTTGCTAAATCACTAATATTGATTACAAATCTTCTAAAGCTTCCTTTTGTCGTATCGGAATTTGCAATCTTCTTTCCGTTAAGCCAGATGTTTGCATAATAATTTATTCCGTTGAATTCCAATTTTGCGGTTGTTATATCATTCTCTTTAGGCAGTGTAAATTCAGTTCTGTACCACCATGGCTTTGTAAATTGTTCGCGTGGAATTTTATCTAGGTTTTTTGAAAAGAAAATATCTTTGTAAATAGAATCTCTTACCAGGGTTGCTAATACCGTAGCCGGTACTTCTGCAGGGTACCAATCATTCGAAGAAAATCCGATGCTGGAAATCTCTTTGCCGTCTGCTTTAACATATACGGAAGATTGAATTCGCCAGTTCTTTTTTAACTTTATTATAAAATGATTCTTACTGCTGCCAGATGATATTGATGTTAACAAAATAATAAAGGAAATAACAGCTGAAAATTTGCCCGACATTGAAGTGCCTTTTACTAAAATGAGAAAATTTAGAATTAAAAATAGAAAAAATTTAGTAATTAAATTTGATATAAGTTAGCGAGCAAAATCATAATAGGACAATTAATTAAAAATAACTACATTTTTATAATTTTTTATCAAACTAATACTAACGAAATAAATGAAAGAGCCGTTAAAAAGATATCTGTTATTTTTAAGCCGGCAAACGGAATGAAATACAGACTAGCGGCTAATGAACCCAAGCACCCGCCTATTAAGTCTGCAGAATAAAGAGTCGAAACAACTAACTTTTGATTTACTACTTTAAAATAACTTGCATAGGCAAATACTCCCGCCACAAAAAATCCTGTAGTTATTAATAATACGGAAATACCTAGAAGACCAAATTCAAATTTTCCTTGGGTCAAGATAAAGATAAAATTAATTAATCCGAAGCTCGCGAATAATACCTTACCGACTCCTCTCGAGATTAAATGTTCGCTATTTTGATTATAGACGAACTTAGAAATTGCAAATGAACCAAACGCTAGTCCGGCCATAATGGCCGTTAATAAAATTCCAATGTTCTGAAACAAGACTCCACTCGTAACCTGATAATGCAATATTAAAATTGTTTCAAACACCATTCCTAAAAATGCAGCAATAAACATCAATATAAATCTTCTAATTTTGTATGAGAACCTTCCTATTATAAAAACCATTAATATCAGAATAGACAGTAAAGAATAAATGAAAAAATTATTTTTTGAGTTTGGACTAAAAAAAAAGAAATTGATTGAATTGATTTCGGGGAAAAATTTAGACAGCCATATCGCAACAGTATATTGATAGCAGGTTGGCCTTGAATCGGTATTTATTGGAGCTAAGTTCTTTGAAAGAATATTTTCTATTTCAAATTTTCTATCGTTAGAATAAATATATTTTACATATTGCGGCGTAATTAATTTTGTTTCAAGATTTCCGGCAATTAATCTTTCAGCCAATAAATTTTCATCATTTGAAAGAGGAGTCCCGGAAGAGATAAATATATTCGTTGCTCCGGGCAGAACCACCACGGATTTAAAAGTTGAATTTAGTGCACGATATATGCTGGTATTTCTCGAAATAAGAGGAGGTGGCCATAAGTTTTCCGAGGAACGGAGTCTGAATGATAAAATCCCATTATTGTTCAAGTGATTGGAACATAATTCAAAAAATTCTTTTGTATAAAACCTATTTGTCTGACCCGAAGAAGGTTCGGGCATGCCGATTAAAATTACGTCATAGCCGGAAGAATGCTTTAAAAATCTTCTCGGGTCGTCAATAATTATTTTTAAAATATCCTTATTAATAAATACATTCAGATGCTTTTTAAGTAATTCTACCAAGTCTCCGTTTAATTCCACATAATCAATTTTTTTAAGATCGTATTTATTTAATTCATTAATAATTCCTTCAAATCCGCCGCCTAAAATTAAAACTGTTTTTGGGTTTTCACACTGAAGCAGGCTTAAGTGAACAAATTCTTCGGCAGCAGTATTTTCCGTATCATAGGAAAGTGCATCATTTTCAAAAACAGATATCTGATTTCCTGAAGAGGTAATAGATACTCTGCCGTAAGGAGTATCTTTTGCTTCTACCAAGTTAGAGTGATTTATTTTCGTCATTCTCTTATCTATCGATGAGGAAAAAAGGAGAATAGGAATCATTAAAATTAAACTAATAATAATGATGGTTCTGTAAAAATTTCTTTTAATATCCTTTATATATAAAAGGGCAATAATAAAAGAAACTATTGTACAGATAACGGCTATCGTAAAGTTTTGGATACCGAACTTCAACATTAAGGTTGAAATTAAGCCTCCAATTACACCGCCGAGACTTTCAACCGAATAAGCTTTTGCCAGAGTACTGTTGTTTTCAATATATATTTTTGCGGCCCACTGAAACATTAACCCAAGAAGGAAACTTATCGGTATGAGCGAAACAGCTAAGGCAATTATTTGCATTTCGAATGGAAGAAAGGTACCTGAAACATTTCCGACTAAATGTCTAATCGAACGGATGAAATAAATATCCGCTAATAGTATTATTCCCCAAAGAAATGCAAGTAAACTAAGTTGAGTTCTATTGGGAATATATGATTTTCCGCCGGTTATTGCTCCTAGTGAAGTTCCAAACAGCCAGAATCCGAAGGAAAGTATATAAATTAATTCTATACCGTAAAATGAAACGTTTAGTTCTCTAAGTATAATTACTTGCCCGAGTAACGAAACGAATCCTATAATTAAAAGATAAAGAGCCACATTTTTACTCTTTATTTAAACTCAGACTCTTCAAATATCTTTGCCTGAAAAACAGATAACTCCGCATCATGCCAGCTGCCAGCCGGCAAACCGGCTTTTCTGCAAAGATTGTCCAAAAATTCAATTTTATTCCAGCCCATTTCTGTAGCGACTTGAGGAAGGAATACTGCTTTCCTGCCTTCTTTTGCCAGTACAACTCCGTCTCTACCGAGAACAATTTCATCAATATTTTTTATCGGTTTAGCCGGAGTAAGAACGGATATTTCTATTTCAATATCGGGCAGTTCACCGATGGTTACAGGCATAAACCTCGGATCACTGAAAGCTGATTCCATTGCCATTGTACTTACAACTTTAATTAAGGGCATATCTTCTCTCATGTATCCGATACATCCCCTTAATTCTCCATGCTTTCTTAACGTAACAAATG
Source organism: Ignavibacteriaceae bacterium (assembly GCA_046705645.1). GTDB lineage: Bacteria > Bacteroidota > Ignavibacteria > Ignavibacteriales > Ignavibacteriaceae > FEN-1297. The sequence continues at coordinate 19,542 of JBJKQE010000215.1, forward strand.
CTCCTAAATTCTTTTGAAGTGCCGGATCAAAGTTTTCATCCGGAGTAACTTTTTTCAAAGTTAAATATAGTGTAATACTTTTTCTTGCAAGAGAAAGGAGAGTCTTTTTTTGAGAATCATTTAATTCGAACTCTTTTTCTTGTTTCTTCTCCTGATTTTCAATTTTACTATTATTACCTTCTTTTATTGAAAAGACGACTGCCCCATATCCCACAACACGGTCTTTACCAGCAATAGGATTGTCACCTGAATTAGCATAATTAATAATTACTCCGGTATCAGCACCTAATTCTTTTGCTGCAGTCATTGCAGAAATAATCGGTCCTTCTCCGCATGCGCATGTTAAAAGATTTTGAATATTCTTATTCATTTGTTTGTTTATCATATTTACAAAATCTTTCGGTTCCATCTTGCTGATTGATTCCAATGTAATATGATCAACTTCTTCAGCATCTTTATAATTAGGATAATGAGATAGGTCCGAGCTGGCAACAATCAGTGCATTTTTATTTTTTAAGACTTTAGCCAAAGCTTTGCCGAAATCAACGCACAAATTAAAATCAGATGACCCGACAACTGCCGGAAGTATTTTAGTATCCGGGAATAAATATTGAACGAACGGAAGCTGAACTTCAATCGAATGTTCTTCTGCATGTACTTCAGAGTTAAAAACGCAATCTTTATCTGAAGATATTAATTCATCGGCAGTCTTTTCATCTATTTTAGATAAACCCAGCGGTGTCTGAAATCCCTGTCTTGGGTAAACTGAAATCTTGTTAAAATTTGCTGTTGTATGGTTAGTTCCTAAAATTACTATCAAATCGTATTTATAATTTTTTGCCTGGTTATAAGCATCTGCCGCTGTTTGGCCGGAAAAAATATATCCGGCATGAGGAACAATTACAGCTAAAGGTTTCCCAGCATTTTTGTTTACCGCATTATCAAAAAATTTTTTAACTGTTGATAATAATTCTGTAGAGTCGGCGGGATAAAATTTTCCCGCAAATACCGGCTTGCGAATTTTTACATCGGGAAACTGAGCATTGCATTGTATATTGCCGTTAATAGTTAAAGTTGTCATGATGATTAAAAAATAAAATTTGTTAATTGATATTGTTTTTAGCTTTTGTAAATATTTCAATTCGACATTGCGTTTGCTTCGCCGGACTTTATTGATTAAAATAATTTTTTTCATAAAATACTCAAATTTTAACTCCAAACCCCAGCAATCGGTAATTTGCAGTATTCGCATTTACCGTTGATTATATGATTTTCCAAGACGAAAAAAAATGTTCGCTTAATTATTACTCTCTTACATGAAGGGCAAAATGTATTGTTCCCTTCATTCCCGGGTACATTACCAATATAGGCATAATGTATTCCATAATTCATTGCAATATCTCTAGCCTGCTCTAACTTAGAAATAGGCGTAGGAGGCAAATTTAGTAGTTTATAATCCGGATGAAAACGTGTAAAATGAATCGGAACGTCGTAACCTAATTCGTCAATAACCCATTTAGTTAGACCGATTAACATATCTTTCGAATCATTTAAAGTAGGTACAACTAGATTGACAATTTCAAGATGTACTTTAGTTTTTGAGATTTGTTTAATACTCCTTAACACCGGACTAAGTTCGGCGCTGCAAACTTTTCTATAAAAATCCGTACTGTAACCTTTTAGATCAATTTTTATTGCGCTTAGTACTTCGCAAATATCGTTAAGCGGTTCGCTGTTCATAAAACCGCAGCTCACCAGTACACTCTTGATGTTTTTCTCTTTAGCAGATTTAGCTATATCAATTAAGTATTCCGTAAAAACAGTCGGTTCATTATAAGTGAACGCTATTACCGGAACATTCTTTCGGTAGGATGCTTCTGTAATATTTTCCGGTGGTACAAATTTCGTAGAAAAATCTTCCGGCTTTGCCTGTGAGATTTCCCAATTCTGGCAGAACTTACACGATAACGGACAGCCTGCAGTTGCTAATGAAAAAGCTTCAACTCCCGGTAAAAAATGATAAAAAGGTTTTTTCTCAATCGGATCAATGTGAATTGAAACCGGATGGCCGTATACTAAGCTTTTTAAGGTTCCATTAATATTTATTCGTGCTCTGCATTTACCTTTTTCTCCGTTCTTGATAGTGCAGCCCTGTGCACAAAGCATACATTTAATAATTTCTTCACTGTGTTTGAAAGATCGTTTTGATTCGACTTCACCACTTGAGTGGCAATTTAAACAATTTACATTTTTGGTTGATGTTGAAATCCAATAACGCGCAATTGGGGCATTCCGAAGTAGGCCTTCATCAATAAGCTCATCAAGAAATGAATGAGCCTTTGCCGATGATAATGATCTAAATATACGGGGATTTGAAAATGCAAAGCTGGCTCCGCCAAAGCATATGCCAAGTTGAGCAGTCCTTTTTATAAAATTTCTTCGGGATAAATTTTGTCCATCCATTTTAATAAAAGAAAATTAATCTTTTATGAAAATAATTTAACAAAACAATTCTGCAAATTAACTTAAAATCAGGAATATGTTACTCTAAGACTTCCCCGTACTGAATTGGGATGAGTATAGAAAAATTTAATCGAATAAATCACTTTACGCAGGGTTATAAACTTAATTGTGATTTGAACTGATTAAGTTCAAGTTTAAGAGTAAGATCAAGTTCAAGAACAAGATTAAGAATATTCTGCGTAAACCGATTGAATAATTTATTTGGCGATTTAAAACTACCGGATAAAAAATAAATTATTTAACACTTGTAATAATATTTTAAATGAGCGGGACATTGTCAAGGGAGATATGAGCAACTTAAAGCCGGGAGAATATTACCGGGCGCTGAACATTGTAAAATTGATCTTTACATCTTTCAATAATTCTTTTACAGTTGACACCTGATCTTCCCGAACCATAAGAATAGTAGGATCCATATAACCCCTGATATATGCCGTATTTTCACCCTGAAGAAAATATTCAATCCCTTCATTATCAAGAAGGCTTTTAATCAAAGCAATATCGCCTAAATTATACGTGGAAAGGACGGGGATAAAAGTAATATCATCGTTTTGAGATTCTTTATATGATTCGGCTTTTTTATCCTTTTCCTCTAATGAATGAACAAGTTTTACATTGCAGTCTGCACACACTGTAAATCCTTCTCTGTATTCGGCTTTGCAATTCGGACAAAACATAATTCCTCCGTTTAAATCTTACTTATTCCTTTAACGGTTCTTTATCTGAAAGGACATTTAACAACCCTCCGACAAGAAGAGTAGCGAGCACACCGATTAAAGTAAACCAAGTCCATGCTACAAGTTTAAGTGAAATAACTGTTATCATAATAAAAATACCGGCAACAAAACCGGCAAGCGCATCTTCTTGCTTGGCTTTTTTAACTAATATTCCGAGAAGAAAAGTACCAAGTAATCCGCCGTATGTAAATGAAGCGATACTTAATGCAAGTTCTACAACAGCCTGAGAAGTGTTCATAAAGAATATTGCCGCTCCTACAAGCAATATTGCCCACATAATTGTAAACAAACGGGAAATCATTAATTGCTTTTTATCGTCGCCTACTTTCCCGAAAAACGGTACATACAAATCCATCATAGTTGAAGATGCAAGCGAACTCATTGAGCCGGCTAATGTAGAAAGTGCGGCAGCGAATAAGCCGGCAATTATAATTCCGGTTACGCCTGGCGGTAAAACATCAATAATAAAGCGGGGAAATACCGTATCCGATCTTACATGCATAACACCGTAATATGCATAAAGCATAACTCCAACAACTAAGAAGATAGCAAATTGAATGATTACAATTATTCCGCTTCCTATAATTGCCTTTTGACTGTCTTTTAAAGTTTTTGTCGTAAGAAGTCTTTGGACAATTAGTTGATCGGTACCGTGAGATGCCATTGAAAGGAATGCACCGCCTACAATTCCTCCTATTATTGTATACGGCTGATTGAAAAAGCCTGCCAATCCGTTCTTAAATCCCCAATTAAAAATTCCGAATTTATCCGTTGAAGCTGCAACCGCAGTAACAGAATGCCATCCGTCAGGGAGTAAATGAATTAAAAATATTCCGGCTAATATAGCACCGCCCAAGTAAGTAAACATTTGAATTACGTCAACCCAGATTACGCCTTTAACTCCGCCGGTATATGTATAAGCAAGTGCAACAAATGCCATTATTAATATTGCTTCCGGGTAGGAAATATTAAGCATCAACTTTAACGGGATAGCCGTGGCAAATAATCTAACACCGTCTGCAGCAACGCGTGTAAACAAAAAGACTATGGATGCAAACGATCTGGTCTTCCCGCCAAATCTGTTTTCTAAAAAAGTGTATGCGGTTTTAAGATTTCCTTTGCTGTAAGCAGGTAGAAATAAAACGGCAACTATTATCCTTCCTATTAAATAACCGAAAGTTACCTGTAAAAAATTTAGATTGGTTAAATACGCCAGTCCCGGTATGGATATAAATGTTAAAGTACTTGTTTCAGCGGCAACAATAGAAAAGCAAACCGCCCACCAGGGAACGACTTTAGATCCAAGAAAATAATCTTTAACGGATTTTTGCTTGCCTCCGGAAATCATTCCGAAGACGGCAATACCTACCAGGTAAGCAATAATTATTATATAATCTAAGATATTGCCTTTCAATAAATTCTGCCTATTATTTTTTCAATTCTTCAAAAGCTTGATCTACCGTATCGCAGACAGGCAGAACTCGATCGAGCTGAGTGATTTTTATTAAGGAATGAACCTTTTCCGAAGGAGCAGCAAGCCTCATGCTGCCTTCCGATGATTGCAGGATTCTATTTGCAACAAGCAAAGCACTTAGGCCGGAGCTGTCGCATGTTTCAACTTCGCTCAAATCAACTATAAATTTATTTATGCCTTCAACTTTTAATAATATTGTAAATTCGCCTTTGACAAGGCCCGAAATGTTGGTATCCAATCTTTTCTCATTTAATTTAAATATAGTTATATCCCCGACTCTCTTGGTCTCAAAGTTCATAATATTCCTTTAAAACATTTGAAGGCAATTTAAGAAATTTTTATAAAAGATTTCAGGATTATCATCCGAATTTGCAATTTGAAAATTATAATATCTATCGGAATTCTTTTTCCTAAACCCTATCCTTACCTGAGATTGAACTAAATTTGCCGTTAGACTATTGAACAAGTCTTCTTCTTTACTCAGATCAAGCACTGCATTAAACTGGCGTTCCTTTAATTTTTCCTCAAATTTTTTATTGGGCAAATTGAATCTTGATATATCGGCAATTCCGTAATCAATAATTCCCTGCCGGTATTTCATCGGCAAAGTATTAACCCTATAATCATGAGTTATTAAGGTTACCAATTTGCCAGAATCAACCAGTACTTTGATTATATTTAATGCATAATAAAAATGACTTTCGTTTTCCGGCATAAGAACCAAAAACTGAGGCGTATTTTCGTATAGACCTTTAAATGATTGCTGCCCCATACGAAGATGCTTTAACTTTTGGTCGACAATTATTTGAACAATTCTGTTTTTGATTGAGTTAAACATAAAAATATTATCTATTCAAGATATTTAAGGAATTCTTCCTCATTTATTATTTTAATTCCCAATGATTTAGCTTTATCCAGCTTCGAACCGGCGCTTTCCCCTGCTAAAACAAAATCTGTTTTTTTGCTTACAGTGGAAGTTACTTTACCACCGAGAGTGATAATTCTTTCACTTGCCTCTTCCCGCGAATATTTTGAAAGTGTTCCGGTTAGTACAAATGTTTTACCCGTAAAAAATGAAATTGTTTCTGTCTTTTTTTCCGATTTGAAATTTAACCCGTGTTTTTTAAGTCTTAAAATTACATTTAAATTTTCACGGTTTGCAAAAAATTTTATAACACTGCTGCTGATGCTTGGACCGATTTCATGAACTTCCGATATTTCTTCATCGGAAGCGTTCATTAAATTATCTATTGAATTAAAATGATCGGTAAGCTTTCTTGCAGCGCCGGCACCAATGTAACGAATACCCAAAGCAAATAATACTTTGGAGAACGGCTGCTTTTTACTTTCTTCAATTGCATTAAGAAGATTATCTACACTTTTCTCTCCTAATCTTTCTATTGAAATCAAATCATCTCTTTTTTGTTTGAGATCATATATATCGGCATAAGTATTTAAAAAGCCTTTTTCAACAAAAAGATCTATTAATGCTTCACCTAATCCTTCAATATCCATAGCTCCGCGGGCAGCGAAGTGCTCAAGCCTTCCTTTAATTTGCGCAGGGCATTCGGCGTTTTCACAATAATAAGCGACTTCATTTTCCGCATTAAACAGAGGTGAATCGCAAACCGGGCATTTATCCGGCGGCGATGTAATTTTGCTATTTTTCTTTCTTTCACTTAAAACAACAGCCACTATTTTCGGGATAACGTCACCGCCTTTTTCAATTACAACTTTATCTCCTTCTCGTATGTCCTTCCTTCTTATTTCATCTATGTTATGAAGAGTTGCTCTGCTTATTGTAGAACCGGACAGAAAAACAGGATCGAGCTCTGCTACGGGCGTTACTGTGCCTGTGCGCCCAACCTGCCAGGTTATTTTATTTATTCTTGTAAATGCCTGCTTCGCTTTAAACTTAAATGCTACGGCCCATCGCGGAGATTTTGCAATGCTGCCTAAAATTTTTTGCTGACTTATAGAGTTTACCTTTATTACCGCACCGTCAATTTCATATTCAAGCGAATCTCTTTTCTCTTCAAGTATGTAACATGCATTTAAAACTTCGCTAATGCTTTTGCACAGCTTATATTCGCGGTTAACATTAAAACCAAGTTTTTTAAGCATTTGCAAATTTTCAAGCTGCGTTTCAAATTCTTCTTCAGTACTTATCAGCATGTAAAGAAAAATATTCAAAGGCCGTTTTGCAACAATCCGGGGGTCCTGCATTTTTAAAGTTCCGGCAGCAGAATTTCTGGGATTAGCAAAAAGCTTTTCTCCTTGTTCTTCTCTATCTTTATTTAACCGAAGGAAGTCTTTTATTTTCATAAAGATTTCACCGCGGGCTTCAAAATCTTTTAATTTATATTTTGTTGAATTTAACTTCTTTAGCTTTAAAGGAACCGATTTTATAGTTTTTACATTGACGGTAATTTCCTCGCCGGTTGTTCCATCGCCTCTTGTAGCTGCAGTTTTTAGGAATCCACCAACATAATTTAAGCTTACCGACGCTCCGTCAATTTTAGGCTCAACAACATATTCAACGGTATCATTCTTCGGCAAAAGATTCCTTATTCTTTTATCGAACTCAAAAAGCTCTTCTTCATTATAAGTGTTGGCAAGACTCAGCATAGGGACTTTATGAATTACTGTTTTAAAATCCTTGGTTAAATCTTTTCCAACCCGTTGGGTAGGTGAGTCGGAAGTTATTAAATGAGGATTTTCCGATTCGAGTTTTTCAAGTTCCTTAATTAAATCATCGTATTCTTTATCACTTATGGAAGGTTCGGTGAGAACATAATATTTGTAATCATGTTCCCTGATGAGCTCTCTTAATTGTTCAATTTTTTTTTCTAATTTAATTGCCATTTATTGTTGTAATTGGGATGGAGGGTTATCCAAATACTTTAAGCCTGAACTGTTTATTAAAATATATTTTACTTGATATTTCTTGCCTTCGAAATTTAATGGTTTATTATTTAAAAAGAACCGCATAACGCCGGCATTTCCAATAATTAAATTAAAATTGTCTTTTGCCTTAAGTACTTTTTCAGAATTGGGGAAAAAAGTATATTCATCAACCTTTGTACCGTCCAGTAAAATTTTTACCCATGAAGTATCCGAGGTTTCAACCCGAAGGGTAAGACTGTCGGATGTTATTGTTTGCTCAGAGCTTAGAACTTTCTGCTTTTTTGTCTCTTCAACATAGCGCTGGGTATTTTCTTTTCTTACTTCGTTATAAGGTTTTTCAGACACAATTATTTCCGGGCTGTTTCGTAAAAAAGCAAAATAAATTACTAAAAGTATTATGATGGGCACCCCTATTAAAACAGCAAGTCGAATCTTTTGTGCATTTGCATTTATAGGAGTCGGACCCTTTTTACTTTCCGTATTATCAACATACTCTAGCGAAGCTTGTTTAGGCGTTTCTTCTTGTAAGGGTTTTGTCTCTTCAACTTCCGTTTTAGGTTTTTTTAACTCTTCTTCAACATTACCGAACTCATCGTATGCTTTATTTTGTTTGGCAGCATCAAATTTTTTAAAAGTTATATCTACATCCAGACCAACTAACCTTGCATATTCTTTAATAAAAGCCTTTATATATAAATCGGGCAGAAAGCTGAAATTACCTTTCTCCATGTATTCAAGAAACTTTATATCAATTCTTGTTTTTGCCGCAATTTGCTGCAGTGATAATTGACTTATGGTGCGGGCTTCTTTTAATTCTTCTGCAAATTTATTTAACATGTCTGCATTCTGTTTAATTTTTCATAAAATTGATTTATTCCTTATTTAACAGAATAAATAAAAATCCTAACTTTATTTAATTTTGATTAGCTTTGCTGCAAAAGCTCCGTCCATATGATGAATATGGGGCAACGTTTGAATGCATCCGTTTTCATCAACAAGTTCCCGGGGAAAAATTTCAGCCGCATTTTGAAGTTTAAATTCCGGATGATTATTTAAAAACTTTATAACAATTTCTCCGTTTTCTTCCGGTTCAATAGAACATGTACTGTATACAACTATTCCCTCTTCCTTTATAAGGGAAGCAGCTTTTTCCAATAATCTGTACTGCAGATCCGTAATGCGCTTTAAATCCAGCAAATCTTTTTTCCACTTTATATCCGGTTTTTTAGAGAGTGTACCGGTACCTAAACACGGTACATCTGCAAGAATTCTATCAAACTTATTACCTTCATATTCAAGAGCATTTACTTCTTTGGTTCTTATGCAATGAATTCCAAGTCTATCCATATTATTCCGCATAATTTTTAGCCGGCTTTCATATCTATCAAGCGCTATAATTTCACCTTTATCTTGAATTAAACCCGCAATATAGGCAGTCTTACCCCCGGGAGCTGCACATAAGTCAAGTACTTTCATACCCGGTTTTGCTTCAAGCAAACGGCATGCAAGACCGGCACTTTCATCTTGAACATTGAAATAGCCTTGAGCAAAATATTCCCATGCAGTTATATTGGTAAGATTTTGAAGCTGAAAAAACTCTGATAAATACCTGCCGGGATTAAATTTGAGATTTACCGAATTCAATAATTCTTTAAATTCCTGAGGATTTGTTTTTAATGCGTTTATCTTTAAAGTCAGATAAGGCTTTTCATTATTGGCAGCCAATAATTCTTCCGTATCTTTTCGGCCGAATCTTGCTAAATATCTTTTAACCATCCACGAAGGGTGAGAGTAATAAGCGCTGATATAGCCCGGTAAGTCTTCTTCCGGATCGGGATATCTTATACCAGCTTTATTTCTTATAATGTTTCTTAAAATAGCATTAGTAAGGTCGGCCGGTCTTTGACCTTGCAACTTTTTTACAAATTCTACGGCTTCATTCACAACAGCATGGTCGGGAACCCGATCAAGAAATAAAATTTGATAAAGTGCTACTCTTAATCCGTTTTTTAAATTCGGAATTGCTTTTGAAAATTGCCCTTTATAAAAACCGTTTAAAATCCAATCCAATCTTCCCATCCACCTAATTACACCGTGCACAATTTCATATAAGAGCGCTTTATCCTGTCCGTTTAATTCTGTGTTGCGCATTTCATTATCGAGCAGCTTTTCAAGATATGCATCCGTTCTTTCAACCCGGTTAAGAATTTTAACCGCTAATCCTCTAACGCCTTCATATAGATTCTGAATTGTATGTTCTTCTAATTGTGTCATATAAAATTAATATGGGTAACCCACTTTTCTCCTTTCTTTCTTAGTCAGGTCAAAAATCTTTCTAAATAATTTTTCTTCCGATTCATGCATATCTTTATTTCTTCTCTGCATTACTCTTTTTGCAGTTTCTATACTTCTTTCAATGTCATATGTTGTAACGGCATCACTGCCGCCCCAAGAAAAAGAAGGAATGTACTTTCCCGGGAAGCCTGCCCCGAAAATGTTGCACGAAAAGCCCACAGTGGTTCCCGTGTTAAACATTGTATTTATAGCGGTTTTTGAATGATCGCCCATTATAACACCGAGGAATTGCGACCCGCTGTTAACAACTTCTCCGTTAACATAAGCCTTTACGGTACCGTAATTATTTTTTAAATCGCTGCAATTTGTATCCGCACCAAGATTAACCCAGCTGCCGAGATATGCATGCCCTATAAAACCCGAATGCTGCTTATTAGAATAAGGAAGAATGATTGAGTCCTCTACTTCTCCTCCTACCTTCGAAATCTTCCCGATACTTACATTTTCGAAAATTCTTGCACAGCTTTTTATTTGCGCATTTTCGCCAAGGTAAACAGGCCCTTCAACAACAGAATTAGGGAAAACAGTTGCATTCTTATCTATAAAAATCGGGCCTGCAGAAGCATCAAGTACCGCACCGGATTTAACTTCTGCCGCTTCTTCTATAAAAATATTTCCCTTCTCAATTAAATGAACACCTTCAAAAATTTTTCCTTTTATCTTTTCTTTTTTATTTGATGTTGAATAATTAAAATCATTAATAAGTTCACTTCCGTTATTATTAATAAGATTCCAGATGTAATCTATAGTTTTGATTTTTACATTCTCTGAAGGAAGGCCGTTAAAAATTCCTTCACTTAAGAGTTCATGCAAATGATTTTTAACCTCTTTCAGATTTTCGCCGGAAACTCTTACAGCTACTAAAGAATCACCGCTAAAAAATAATTTATCCTCTTTATCATTTAGAGGAATAATTTTCGAGAGATTTGCCGGAGCCAAGATATTTCCGTTTATAAATAAACATTCTTCCCCATCAATACTATTTATTTCTATCCCGGGATTTTGAAGCCTTAAAAGTGAAGTTAAATAAGAGCGGCCGTGAAGCGAATATTTTACTCCCGGATATGCTCTTAAAATTTTTTCTTTTAAAGTGTTGATTCCGCAGACGAGATCATATACTGGGCGTGAAAAGATTAGCGGCTCCAGTCTTCCATAATTAATATCTTCAAAAATGCAGATTTGCATAAGGACTCTTTAATGTGAAAATTTTGCCAAATAATTTAATATTTTTTAAGGTAAGAATCTTTATCGGCAATGTGGCATTCTTTGCAATACTACCGATTAAAGTTGAGTAATTTACCAGCAATAATGAGATAAGATTTTTTACAAAAGAAAAAAGCCAGTTATTAAGCTGGCTTTAATTTTTTGCAAGTATAAACTTTTATACAGTTCTTTATTATTTTAAGCTTCGGTTTTCTTCTTAGCATATTTCCTTTTGAATTTCTCAACCCTTCCGGCAGTATCAAGCAGCTTCTGCTTTCCGGTAAAAAACGGATGAGAACCGCTGGAAATTTCAAGTTTAACTAAAGGATATGTGTTCCCGTCTTCCCAAACAATTGTATCGCTCGTACTTATAGTTGAACGCGTTAATATTGCAAAATCACAAGAGACGTCTTGAAATACAACCGGTCTATAATTAGGATGAATGCCTTTTTTCATATAAATAACCTAACAATTTTAATTTCTTTTCAAAAAATAGACGTTAAATATAGAAAAGTATAATGAAAATTTCAAAAAAATAATTACCCCCAAAATGAACTATTTTCTCATTTTTCACTTTTATAATACAACTTTTGCATCTTTTCTTTTAATACGGTTAATTCTTTTCTCTCCTTTTTATCTAAATAAACCTGCTTAAAATTTAGGCCGTTTTTTATCTCCTGTTTCGATAATTTGGAATACCTGGCGAAAGATACATCTGTTGGAGTATTTTCTAAATAATCTTCTGCTTTTATACTGCTTAAGTTATTTTTCTCATTTGAAGGTTCTTTCATTTTTGCCGCAGGTTTTTGATCAGTAGAGTTATTTCTAAAACCTTTCTTTACCAAACTTTCTACAGATTGATTCATATTTTCACTTCCGGCAATTACATCTTCTCTAAGGCGCGGTTTAATTGAAAAAGGGTCTTGAGGATGTGAGGGCTGTGTTTCAATCATAAAAATTACAATTATTGCTACTGCAAAAACTGCAAAAGATGGAAGAAGTCTCTTTTGTATAAAAATTTTAACAGGCCGGTTCTCAATCGGAATATAATTCCCGGAATTTATTTTTGAAAATAAATTTTCTTCAAAATTAGTCGGGGCATCAATATTTTTAAGATGCTTTAAATTTTTTATTACCTCCCTGTATAAACTTTCCTCATCCGGTTTTATCGGCTCATTATTACTCATTATAAATATCCTTTAACAATTTTTGTAACTGCGCCCTTCCTCTATTTATACGCGATTTAACAGTCCCGGTTGTTATTCCCATAATTTCTGAAATTTCTTCATAAGATAAGCCTTGAATATCTCGAAGTATTAGAGCTTCTCGATATACAGTCGAAACTTTTAAAAGAGCCTTTTGAATGATTTTATCTTTTATCCCGCTATCAGTGGCTAAATCCGGTCTGTATCTTTCATCAGGAATATCCAAAGTTTCTTTGTTATCGCCAAAAGAATTGATGGAGAATAAATTTCTCCTTTTTCGTCTTCGATATTCTGTTTTGGCTAAGTTGCCGGCAATAGTATAAATCCATGTCGAAAACTTGGCAATTGAAGTATATGAATCTTTATATCTGTAGACTTTAATAAAAGTTTCCTGTACCACATCCAGACATGTTTCATAATTACCTAAGAATCTATATACAAAGTTAACCAACGGATTTTTATATCTTTGCACCAAAATTTCGAATGCTCGTTCGGTATTATTTTGCTGGAATTCCAGTATCAATTCCTCATCACTTAAATCATTAATATTTTTATCAATCAATTAATTTATACTTTTGATGGTTTGAAATGTTTCCAAAACTATATAAAAAATTTATTAAAATTTAGTTAGTATTAAAAGCAAATAAAGATTATTATCTAAGTAACTTACTTTTATTAAAACCGTTATAATCTACTGAAGGATTTCTGCCAGAAGAACAGAAATTATTGATTTGTTATCTGCCGAAGTGGTTTTGACAGAGAGATCTGCTTTTAATAAAGATTGAACAATTCTAATTAGATCTTTGTCCGAGTAAAAAGTTCTGGCTTTAAGATAATCTTTATAATAATACGGATGCGTTCCCACAATTCTTGCCGCTGCCTGTTCCGGTATTTTCTTTTCTTTTAACTCATTGATCCTGGATAATCCGGTAAAATACCTTGTAAGCATGTAAATAATAAAAGTCGGTTCTGCTCCTTTTTCCAGCATTTTAAAAGCAATCTTCAATGTTTCTTGTTTATCTTTCTTAGATAAGGCATTCTGCAAATCGAAGATATTGTATTCTTTAAGCGAAGTTGAAAGATCTTTAATGGTATCAATGGTTATTTCCTTTTTATTGCCAAGAAAAACTGAAATCTTTTCGAGCTGGGATTCAAGCATATCCCTGCTTTCTCCCGATATTTCCACTAAAAGTCTGGCATTCTCTCTGGCAATGATCTTTCCACTGTTTTGGACATAAGAAACAACCCAATCAATAAGGTTTTCTCCTTTTAATTCTTTGGCTTCGAATAAGTAATTTCTTTCTATTAAGGTCTTAAACGGCTCGGAATCAAGATTGGAAATTTTACCATTGTGAATTAAAACCAGTACGGAAAAATCCGTCGGATTATTTGCATATGAAACCAAACCTTTTTTATCACGTATTTTTTCGAATTCTTTTACAATAATTAACTTTTTTTTCGAACCAAACGGAAATGCCGACGCATAATCTAATATTTCAATAAGTGTCTTTTCATCACCGTAAAAAACTTCTTTATCAAATTCGGAAGCAATAAAAGGCTGGACTGACTTGCTGATTAGATCTAAGCCGGCTTCAATACTAAATGTATCCTCACCGAAGATATAATATACAGGAAGAACCCTGCCGGTATTTAAATCATCCGCTATTTTATTTACAGAGGGAGCATTAATTTTAGACTTCGTCATTTTTCACTTTTATTTTTTCATATTTAACAGCACGGGTTAGAAAAAATATCAAGCCTCCCCATACGGTACCAAGAACAACCAGCATTGTAATTATTGAAATAAAATTCATAACTATAACAATTAAAAATAAAAAAATATTAAATTAATCATTCTCCCTTAAGGTTTGCTTTACCATAAATTTATTTAAAAGAATAAAAGTTAAAAGCACAACCGCCCATTGGAAAATACATGTTCCGGCATTTGCGGTATGAAACGGATTCCACCACTCACGATCCCACGAAACGGAGGATATTAACCACCATGAAACAAGTAATACAACTTGAACCGGGATTAATATACCTATTATAAAGTTATACCATTTCCCGATTTTTACATCGCTGCCGTAACCGTTTATAATTTCTCTTCTAAATTTATCAACTCCATAGCGAATAATTGAGAACGAAATAAAAGCTCCGCTGATTATAAGTCCGACACCCCAAACCCAGTCCTGGTTTGTCAAAAAATTCAAATCGATTGCAGAAGGTATTCCCAGCAAAAATCCCAAAGAGGCAACAATTATAATTGCCTTACCTCTTTTAATTCCGAAATCAATCAAAGTTCTGGTAGTAAGTTCAACCATTGACATCAAAGAAGTTATAGCAGCAAAAAATAAAGCTATAAAAAACATTGAAGCAAAGATTACATTGACTATATAATGTGAAGATATTTTGGAAAATAATAACGGCAGGTAAATAAAAGTCAATCCAGTATTAGCGGGACCAGCCTGCGAAATTTGCTGCATCGCATTTGAAGTGCTTAAAGCAAATACTGTTGAAAATATTGTAATTCCCGCTAGTAATGAAACGGAATTATTTCCAAAACCAATTAAAGCTGCATTTAGCGAAATATCTTCCTTCTTTTTCATATAAATTGCGTATGTTAAAATAAGCCCCCAACCCGCACCTGTATCCCATGCATTTTGAGTTAATGCATTTAACCATACCTTATAGTTCAAAATAACATCCAAATGCGGAGTGAAAAAATATTTTATTCCCTCAACAGCATTGGGCAGTGTAACCGCTCTAATAAATAATATTACTAAAATAATCAGCAGCGAAGGGACCATAAATTTTGAAACTTTTTCAATTCCTTTGCTTACTCCCCTGTAAATTACAAATGCAACAAAAACCATTGATATAAAATGATAAAAAAGCGGCTGATAGCTTGATGAAAACCTTGTCCAGTATTCAAGATGTTTGGTAGTTGAAAATAGATCGCCGGTTACGGCAGAAATGAAATACCTTAAGCACCAGCCGGTAACTACGGAGTAATAGAACATTATTGCCGTAGAAACAAAGACAATAAATGCGCCCATCCATCCGAATTGCCTGCCAGCAGTTTTGGCAATTGCACCCACAGGCCCGAATCGAGTGGATTTACCAATTGCAAATTCAGCAATAATTAAGGGTACGGACCATACCAGAAGAAAAATAACCCAGGGGATTAAAAATGAACCGCCGCCGTTTTGTGCAACAATTCTTGAAAATCGCCAAATGTTTCCGGTTCCAACCGCAATACCAATTGTTGCAATTATCAGCGACCAGCGAGAGGAAAAGAACTCTTCCTGTTTCATTTAGTTCTAACAAATTTATTTTTAGAAGTATGCCGATTTATCTTTCTAAAATAATTGTAACAAATTAAAATAAAATTTTAATTATACTAATTCTTATTAGGCTGCTTTGCTTCCCGTTCAATATAAACCGAATCCATTACAACAGGTGTAACAGGTCTATCATAAGGTTTTGTAGTTTTTACTTTACCTATTGCCCTCACAACATCCATCCCGTCTATTACTTTGCCGAAAATTGTAAAATGAAAGTTAAGCCACGGAGTGGGGTCTAGCGTAATAAAAAACTGACTGCCGTTTGTATTCGGACCTCTGTTTGCATATGCCATAACACCAGCTGAATCAAATTTATAATTTTCATTAAATTCATCATCAAAAGTTCCGCCCCAAATACTTTGACCTCCGGTTCCGTTTCCGTTCGGGTCGCCGCCCTGGATCATAAATTTATCTATAACTCTGTGAAAGGTTAATTTATTATAATACCCTTTATCAGATAAACCGACGAAGTTTTCAACTGCTTTAGGCGCAACTTCCGGAAGAAGCTCGCATTTTATGGTTCCCATATTGGTTTTTATTACTGCGATATAAGTTGTATCGTTCATAGATTTTTGTCCGCTTGAATTTGATTGTTTACATCCAAATACTGTAGTAGCAAGTACTAAAATAAAAATTAAATTTTTCATAAAGTCTCCTAAGGAAGTACAACATGTGATGTCAGTAAAATTATAATTACAATTCCTAAAGCTATTCTGTAATAAACAAAAACAAAAGTTGTGTTTCTTCTAAGATACTTAAGAAGGAAATCTATCGAGAGATAGCCGAATATAAAAGCAAAAATGGTAGAGACTATCATATTTACAGCTAATGATGGGTCAAGAAATTTTCTTGCTTCAAAAAGCTCCATTAAGCCGCTTGCAAGGACTGCCGGAATGCTCAATAAGAATGAAAATCTGGCGGCCGTTTCTCTATTCATCCCAAGGAATAATCCTGCTGTAATTGTTGTCCCGGAACGGCTAGAACCGGGAATGAGTGCAAAGCATTGGCCAACTCCAACCCAAAAGGCATCCCACTTGGTTATTTTAGCCATATCTTTTTTTAAAGCGGCTATTTTTTCTGCTATTGCTAAAATTACTGCTAATCCTATTAAACTGAATGCAATTACATACAAATCTTTTGTTAATGTGCCTTCTATTATTTTTTTTAATGAAAGACCGATAATACCAACAGGGATGGAACCGATTATTATTAACCAGCCTAATTTGGAATTTAATTTTTGATCGGAGAACTTTTTTCTTTGTTTTATGTTTTCGTTTAAGAAATCAAAAATTATTTGCCACAGATCCTTCCAAAAATAAATAATAACCGCAATTACAGTTCCCAATTGTATAACTGCTATAAAAGCCGTCCATTGTTCCGGGTGTTGATTCGAGATAAGATGCATAAATTTACCGGCTAAAGTTAAATGTCCCGTACTACTGATAGGTAAAAATTCAGTAAGTCCTTGTATTATTCCAAGTAAAATTGCTTGTAATAAATCCAAATAGCCCTCCTAAAAATTATATGTAATTCCAAGCCGTATGCCTGCCGATAAAGCATTGAAATTAACATTAGTATTACTAACGCTGTTTACAAAATAACCGTTTGTGCTTTTAGGTTCGCCGTTAAAATCATATCTTAAATCCACACCTATATTGGCGTAAAGATTTCCACTGAGTAAAGTATTGCCGTCCGCTTTAAGCAGCAAACCAAATCCGGTAGATTTATAACTGCTTGATGGAGGTAAAGCAGGATACTGTTGGTTGGCACTTACAAAACGAATGCCCAATCCTCCTCCGAATTTAAAATCATAACCATTTCCTTTTATTACGTAATAATTTACTATAGTAGGCATTATAATAAAGTAATTCAGTTTATAAATTCCGCCGTAGTCATATGAAAAATTATAAGAATTGATCATATCGGCAACTTCAAGCCCGACTTCATAGTGATCGTTTATTAAATACCCGCCTTCGGCGGAAAATACAATTGCGCTGTTGAACGTTCCGAGTTGTTGAGAAAAACCTTGATTTAAATAATCCGTTAATGAAGGCATATTTACATATGATATTTCCATCCCTGCTCTTGCATAATATTGAGAAAAAGAGGTGCTTGAAACTGTAAGACAAAATATCAGCGCCGTAATAAATTTCATAATTCTTCCAGTTCGGTTTCTACAACTTTAATTAGATTATCATGATGTTTATTTAATACGAAGAAAAATAAAAGTGCGGTGAATATAAACAAAAAATATGAAAGTATATGTGTAAGAATTGCATAAGCCAAACTAATTGATTCCCCGAAACCGAATAAGAGAACCAATGCGGCTTTAGACAGAGCTTCGTATGATCCAATTGCCCCGGGAGTTGGAATAACTACTCCGATTGCACTAATACTCATCAATACCCAGGCCATGGCATAGGTTACGTGCTTTATGTTTTCCATTCCTAAAGTATAAAACCCGATGTAAGCACTTAGGGCGTATACCATCATAATTAGTGCACTTAGTAAAATAGTATAAAAATAATTTTTTTTCCCCTTAAGACTTGCAAAGCCAACTGTCATCATGTCAAAAATATATGCTGCTTTATGCGCCAGTTTTTCAGAAAATTTACTTAAAATCTTAACTATAAGTCCGTAGAATTTTTCTCTAAACTTAATTAAAAAATAAATGAATAGAATTACTGCAGCCATTAAAATTATTGTAATGTAAAGGGTAGACTTAAGCCAGGGAAATTTTACATAGAGATCTTCACTCCAGATAATAACCGATACAATTACGGTAAGGCCGAGGAATATAATATCAATAATTCTTTCAAGAATTACGGTACCAAACATCGATGACCTGGAAAGTTTTTCCCATTTGCCTAATACTACTGCTCTGGATAATTCGCCTAATCTTGGAACGACACAACTTACGCCGTATCCTACCATTACTGCTCCGAATATATTTATTATCGAAGCATTAGGTTTAACTGAATTAAGAATTACTTTCCACCTTACTGCTCTTAAATAGTGGGAAAAGAGCATTGTTATTAAAAGTATAACAATCCAAAATATTGAAGCATTTGAAAGGATAGCAATAATTTTATTTATATCTTCATCATAAAAGGCGATGTATAGGAAAATAATACTTAATCCCAACGGAAGGATAAACTTAACAGATTTACTAATCCAATTCTTTTTTTTTGTTTTATCGGAGGTCAATAACTTTACTCCCTTTAGGCGGTGTAAATGTGAACAATGAATCTGATAATTGTGTATTTAATTTATAAGCCGAAAAGTTAATTTGTATTAAAATATCGTTAAGATCTTCAATAATCATTTTATTAATTAGATGATCCAGGTTCAGCCAAATTTTAACATATTTAAAGTTTAAGCCAGCTTTCTGAGGCGTAAGCATTAAAACCTTCTGCCCGTTTTCTTCTTGTAATTTAACATTACATTCCAAAGGATAAACATTTATGAAATTATTTAACGATAAAACCGACGGATCATGTTCGTCGTAACTGCTTATTATTACTTTATTTTCGGCTTTATTGTAATTCCAGTTTGTTTTTCCATTAGAAATAATAGTTATGTTTTTTAATTCTAATCTTAAGTTATCTTTTTTCTTATAATAAAATTTACCGGAAAGACTTACTTTGCCGTTTGATAACTGTACGAATTCGGCAGTTAAATCCTGAGTTGAATTAAATTTCTTTTGCAATGATTCAAGAACCTGCTGTCCTTCATTTTGTGCGAATCCGCTCCCGGCAAAAAATATTGTTATAAAAATTAGGGATAATATTTTTTTCATTTCAAATAAATAAGCTAATATTGGTCTGCAATTTATGAAATTTGTACAATAAATAAATGTGCAAAAATAAATTGTTGCTTCCAATTGTTGAATATAAAAATTACAAAATTTTTCTTTACTTATCTGTTCTTTTTATAATTAGCCGCTGCTGCTTTAATATTTTGAGGTAATTTTATTATTCCTTGCTTATTGGATAAAATAATACTAATTTTGGTTATCTTTTTCGCCCTCTTGAGGGCGATTTTTATTTATATGAATTTACTAAATGAAAATATTAAGCAACTAGCTTCTATAACTGCAGAAGAAAACGGTTTTTTTTTAATTGATTGTGTGATCCGCGGTAATAATACAAACAAAATAATTGAAATTTTTATTGACGGTGAGAAAAATATTTCTGCCGGTGACTGTGCAAAAGTAAGTACCGAAATAAATTCTCAATTAGAAAAAATCCCGGATATCGGTTCTTCTTACAGATTGGATGTTTCTTCTCCGGGTTTAGATAGACCGCTGAAATATTTAAAACAATACCCTAAAAATATTAATAGGGATTTTGAAATTACTTATTCGACCGGAAACGAAGTAAAAAAAATAAAGGCTAGGCTTCTTAGAATTGAAGATAATAATTTGATATTTTTATTTAATAAAAAGAACGAATTAATAATTAATTATAACGACATAAAAAAAGCTAAAGTATTAGTCAGTTTTTCCTAAGGGAGGAAGTTAGAAATGAATGTAGATATCGTTGAATCCTTTGCGCAAATGGTAAGGGAAAAAGGGGTGGATAAGGATGTTTTGGCAGCCATAATAGAAGAGATTTTTGGTATGCTGGTAAGAAAGAAATACGGTGAAGAAGCAAAATATGATGTCGTTGTTAATATGGATAAAGGCGACATCGAAATATTTTTGGAAAGAGAAATTGTTGAAACGGTTGAAGATCCCAATCGCCAAGTCGGTATTGAAGAGGTAAATAGAAAGGGAAATGAAGATGAACTGGAAGTAGGCGATGATTATGTGGAAAAACTTGAGCTGGCTTCTTTCGGCAGAAGATTAATTACTTTAGCAAAACAAGGCCTTAATCAAAAAATCCGTGAAATTGAAAAAGACATCGTTTATAACGAATATAATGAGCTTTTGGGCGAAATAGTCGTCGGCGATATTTATCAAATTAGAAAAAACGATATTCTTGTAAACCATAATAAGAACGAGCTGCTTTTACCGCGGCATGAACAAATTCCTTATGAGAAATACAAAAAAGGCGAAACTATTCGTGCAATTGTAAAAGAAGTTAAAAAAAGCAACAGCGGTCCGTTAATTATTATATCAAGAGCTGATAACACATTCTTAAGAAGACTTTTTGAGATCGAAATTCCGGAAATTTACGACGGAATAATTGAAATAAAATCAATTGCTCGTGAACCCGGAGAAAGAGCGAAGGTCGCAGTAGAATCTCAGGATAACCGTATTGATGCAGTAGGCGCATGTGTCGGGATGAAAGGTGTTCGTATTCATGCAATTGTAAGAGAATTAAATAATGAAAATATAGATGTTATTAGCTATTCGGAAGACCCGGTTACATTTATACAGAAATCGCTGGCTCCCGCAAAATTAAAGAGAATTGAAATTGATCCTGTTATGAAAAAAGCAGTGGTTACTGCCGACAGCGATCAAGTTTCTTTAATTGTGGGAAGAAATGGTGTTAACATTCGCCTTGCAATGAAACTAACAGGCTACGATATTGAAATATTAAGAGAAGAAAAACCGTTTGAAGAATATGAAGAGGATATTGAACTTATTGACTTAAAGGAAGAACTTGGCAGCGATATCTATGAATTGCTTATCAATAACAGATATGATACTGCTATCGAAGTTTTAACAGCAGGCCCGGAAAAATTAAAAGAAATAGAAGGCCTTGATGAAGAAAAAATAGCCGAAATATTGGAGATAATTAAATCTCAATTTGAAGAGGAAGAAGAATAGCTAAACAATAGGTAAGCCAAATATGTCCGAGACCAAAACAAAAAAAGTTCGAGTATATAAATTAGCATCCGAATATAATCTATCGGCTGAAAACCTTGTGGAATTTTTGGTAAAAAAAGGCCATGACGTAAAATCACATATGTCTATTCTTGATGATGAAATGATCAAGGAAATAAACGATCATTTTAAGAAAGATATTGAGAAAGCTGAAAAACATTACAAAAAAGTAGCGGAATTCAATAAGAAAAGAAGCGAAAAATCCGAAGAAGAATTAAAAGTTGCAACTAAGACGGAAGAAAAAATTCCGGAAGAACCTGCAGCAGTAGAAACCAAACCGGAAGAAGAAATAAAAGCAGAATCTGCAGCGGAATCCGAGTTACAGGAAAAGACTGCTAAGGAAGAAGCAGCCGTCGAAGGTGATGTTGAAACGAAGCCGGAAGTTATTGAAACAGAACGAACTGTCGATGAAACCAAAACAGAAGGAAAAGAAGCAACCGCAGAAGCAGAAACTAAAGCGTTTATATCGCCTAAAGAGCAGGAAGCTGCGCGTAAAAAAGGATTAAAAGTTGTTGGCAAGATCGATCTTGATATTGAAAATCTATCTGAGGAAAAACAATTCATTCAGGGAAAAGAAGAATCATCCTCTGTACAGCGCGAAGCACCGAAGAAAAGAAAAAAACCGAAAGCAAAGAAAAAAAGCGGCGATTCTGTATCGGATGAACCTATAATCTCCAAAAAGAAAAAACGTATTAAGAAGTTCGAAATCGACCAAAAGGAAGTAAAGGAAGCTATTAGAAAAACGCTCTTAAGTATGGATGATTCGGTATTATCCGGAAGAGCAAGCCAGAGGAAAAGGAAAAGAAAAGAAAGAGAAGCCGAAGAAGAACGGAAACAGGAACTTCGAGCTCTTGAGAAAAATAAAATAGCAGTTACCGAATTTATTGCCGTAAATGAATTGGCAAATCTTATGAATGTTCCGGTAAGCGATGTTATTACAAAATGTATTGAACTTGGATTAATGGTTTCAATAAATCAAAGATTGGATGTTGAAACTATTACATTGGTAGCTGATGAGTTTGGATTCGAAGTTGAATTCCAGAAAGAGTATACTTCTGAAGCGCTTGAGGATAAGATTGATGAGCCGGAAACACTTCGGTTTCGTTCTCCGGTTGTAACAATAATGGGACATGTAGACCATGGTAAAACATCATTGCTGGATTATATTAGAAGAACCAACATTGTTGCCGGAGAAGCCGGCGGAATTACTCAGCATATCGGAGCTTATAAAGTAGATGTCGGTAATGGTAAATTTATTGCCTTCCTTGATACACCCGGACATGAAGCTTTTACGGCAATGAGAGCTCGAGGTGCTCAGTTAACGGATATTGTAGTTCTTGTTGTGGCAGCGGATGATGCGGTAATGCCTCAAACAATAGAAGCTATAAACCATGCACAAGCTGCAAATGTGCCTATTGTAATAGCGATAAATAAAATTGATAAACCGGGTGCAAATCCTGAAAAAATAAAGCAGCAATTAGCTGAAAGGAATATCTTAGTTGAAGAGTGGGGCGGTAAATACCAGTGTATAGAGCTTTCTGCAAAATCCGGTGTAAATGTTGATGTACTTCTGGAAAAGATCCTGCTTGAAGCAGAAATTCTGGATCTAAAAGCAAATCCCGATCGTAATGCGAGAGGTGTCGTTGTTGAATCCGAATTAGACAGAGGACGGGGTATTACGGGAACAATCCTAGTCCAAAAAGGTGTTTTAAGAATCGGCGATCCTTTTATTGCGGGAATTTACCAGGGCAAGGTAAGGGCAATGTTTGACGAACGCGGAAATAAAGTTTTGGAAGCTCCCCCTTCTACGCCGGTACAGGTTTTGGGTTTTGAAGGAGCTCCGCAGGCCGGCGATACTTTTGTAGTTGTTGATTCCGATAGGATGGCAAGAGAAATAGGACTTAAGAGACAGCAGCTAAAAAGAGAACAGGACCAGAAACAAGTACATCATATTACTTTGGATGAAATTGCCAAACAAATCAGTATTGGAGGAGTAAAAGAACTTCCGTTAATTGTAAAAGGCGATGTAGATGGTTCCGTAGAAGCTTTATCCGATTCGTTAATGAAATTGTCAAATGAAGAAGTGATAGTTCGTGTAATACATAAAGGCGTTGGAGGGATTTCAGAAAGCGATGTCCTTCT
The DNA here is from genome assembly GCA_046705645.1 of Ignavibacteriaceae bacterium. Taxonomy (GTDB): domain Bacteria; phylum Bacteroidota; class Ignavibacteria; order Ignavibacteriales; family Ignavibacteriaceae; genus FEN-1297. The sequence goes on from JBJKQE010000215.1 coordinate 43,268, forward strand.
GGCTTCTGCATCAGACGCAATTATTTTGGGCTTTCATGTAAGACCAAACTTAAATGCTAGGAAATTAGCCGAGACACAAAATGTTGACATTCGTCTTTACAATGTAATTTACGACGCCATAAATGAAGTTAAATCTGCATTGGAAGGACTTCTTTCCCCTGTTCTTTCCGAAGAGGTTACAGCAACACTTGAAATTAGAGATACATTTAAAGTCCCAAAATTCGGTACAATTGCCGGTTGTTATGTACATGACGGAAAAATTACTCGTAATAGTAAAGTTAGACTTATACGGGATGGAATTGTAATTCATGAGGGCGAAATTGCATCTCTTAAACGATTTAAAGACGATGTAAGAGAAGTGGATTCCGGCTACGAATGCGGATTAAATATTGCAAACTTTAATGATTTAAAAGTAGGCGACACTATAGAGTCTTTCAAGATTATTGAAACAAAGAAGAAACTGGCTTAATCTTTTTTACTTTTATTGAATTTTAAGTTCTTATTCATTTTGAGATTAGAAGATCTCTGAATTTTCATAAAATTTAGAAGCCGTTTCTAGAGGAGATGAGAAAGTGACACACAGAATAGATAGAGTTGAGCATCTAATTAAAGAAGAAATTAGTTTAATTTTTTTATATAAACTTCCTAATAGACTTCAAGATTCATCATTCGGTTTTATTACTGTTACATCTGTTAAATTAAGTCCGGATCTTAAAACTGCTAAAATTTATATTTCGGTATTTGAAAAAGATAAAAGGGAATTAGCTTTAGAAAAAATAAAATCAGTATCCGGTTTTATACGTTCGGAACTTGCCTCCAGAATAAGAATAAAATTTGTACCTGAATTGAAATTCTTTATTGACGATACAAGCGATTATGTCGAGAAGATCGAGGGATTAATTAAACAAATTCACAAAAATGATAACAAAGGAAACGACTGATTTTTCAAATCTAGATTTTCAATCCGGTGAAGTTATTCTTGTCGATAAACCAGTGGGATGGACATCCTTTAAAGTTATTTACATTATAAGAAAGGCCACCGGAGTAAAGAAAGTCGGCCATGCAGGAACTTTGGATCCGCTTGCTTCGGGACTACTCATTGTTTGTACCGGAAAAATGACAAAAGATATCGAAAAGTACCAATCTTTTGAAAAGACCTATACCGGTACAATATTACTGGGTAAATCTTCATCTTCAATGGATTTAGAAACCGAAATTATTAAGGAAAGGCCATTTGAAGGAATAACCGAATCTCAAATTTTGTCGGTTCGCGATATGTTTTTAGGCAAAATTCTGCAGATTCCCCCAATGTATTCGGCTGTTAAGTATAAAGGCAAATCTCTATATAAACTGGCAAGAAAAGGGAAATCAATAAAAAGAGAACCAAGGGAAATAAATATTTCGAAATTTGATATTAAAAATATTTCTCTGCCTTTTATAGAGTTCGAAATTACTTGCAGTAAAGGTACATATATAAGAGTAATAGCAAACGATTTTGGAGAAAAGCTGGGCTGTGGCGGTTTATTAAGTTCTTTAAAACGAACTTATATTGGAAATTATTCGGTTGAAAAAGCAATAAATGTAGATGAATTTGTAAATACTATGAAAAAATCAAAAGAAATTTCTCAAGTATATTCGGAATAAAGAAATTTTGCAGTTAAGTATTCACTTCTTTTTGACTCAAAAAAAGCGTATATTAACAGACTTTGGTTTAGATAAGATATTGTTATGGAAGTATTTAATAGTCTATCAGACGTAAAAAAAGATAAAAATACTGTTATTACACTCGGTACTTTCGACGGCATTCACCTTGGACACAAAAAGATAATCGATGAAGTAATTAACAAAGCGGAAAACCTGAGAGCTCGAAGTTTTTTAATAACATTTGACCCTCATCCAAGAATTGTTGTTTCAAAAGGACACACTATAAAGTTATTAAATACACTCCATGAAAAAATTGAAATATTAGGTAATTTAAAAATTCAAAATATTCTAATAATAAATTTTACTAAAGAATTTTCACAATTAAGTTCCGAAGAATTCTTTAAAAATTATATTATTGATAAGATCGGATTAAGAGAAATCGTTATCGGATATGATCATCATTTCGGTAAAGGCAGAGGCGGTGATGAAAATACACTAAGAGAAATGGGAAAAGAATTCGATTTTAATGTTACAAGAGTTGATGCTGTTAATATAAACGGAACTTCGGTCAGCAGTACGAAAATTAGAAATGCTCTTGCTGAAGGTAATATTGCTTTGGCTAACTCATTCCTAGGCAGATATTATTCCTTCCAGGGTAATGTTGTTAAAGGCGATGGAAGAGGAAGATTATTAGGATTTCCTACTGCCAATATTAAACTAAAAGATGAAAATAAGCTGCTGCCTGCTATCGGAATTTATGCTGTCGAACTGATTGTGGATGACATAAAACATTTCGGCTTGATGAGTATCGGTAAAAGGCCTACTTTTTATAATGACGGCCAATTAACAACTGAGATTTATATATTCGACTTTAATAAGGATATTTACAATAAAAACGTAAATGTTAAAGTTGTTGAAAGAATTAGGGGAGAAGAAAAATACTCTTCCCCGGAAGATCTTGTTGCACAGATGAAAAAAGATAAAGAAGCCGGAATGGAAATAATGAGTCGGCTTACTAATTAAGATTGAAAATTAACTAATTAACTCCGGTAACTTCTGGGGTTACATTGTATAACTTAATAAGGATAACTATAAAATGACTAAAGAAGAAAAATTTGAATTAATTAAGAAGTACGGGAAAAATGAAAAAGATTCCGGTAAATCTGAAGTTCAAATAGCACTTTTAACAAAAAGGATTAATGATTTAACCGAACATTTTAATGTTCATAAAAAAGACCATCATTCAAGAAGAGGACTTATGATGATGGTTGGAAAAAGAAGAAGATTATTAGACTATCTCGCTGATAAAGATATAGAGAGATACAGAAGTATTATTAAAGAGTTAAATATTAGAAAGTAAAGGTTTTTAAATGGTAGTAAAAAAAGAAGTAGAAATCGGCGGTAAAATTTTTTCAATCGAGACCGGTTTATACGCCAAACAGGCTAACGGGGCAGTGATGGTTAGGTATGCGGACACTATGGTGTTAGTTACAGCCGTGGCTAATGAAGAAACTAAAGAAGATCAGGATTTTTTCCCCCTTCAAGTAGAATATAGAGAAAAAACTTCAGCCGCCGGAAAATTCCCCGGAGGATATATAAAGAGAGAAGGCAGACCAAGTGAAAAAGAAATCTTAAGTTCACGATTAATCGATCGGCCGATAAGACCCCTTTTTCCCAAAGACTTTAAAAACGAAACTCAAGTTATTGCATTTGTTTTTTCACATGACAGTGAAAACGACGCTGATGTTCTTGGCGCAGTTGGTGCTTCTGCAGCCTTAACCATTTCGGATATTCCATTCGAAGGTCCGATGGCAGAAGTTAGAGTGGGAAGAGTTAACGGAGAATTTGTTGTTAATCCCACCATACAACAGCTGAAAGAAAGTGATATTGAATTAGTTGTAGCCGGTACTGCCGATTCTATTATGATGGTTGAAGGCGAATCCAAGGAAATTAGTGAAAATGAACTTCTTGATGCCCTTAAGTTTGCTCAAATAGAAATAAAAAAACTAATTCAAATTCAGCTTGAACTTAAGGCGGAAGCCGGTAAACCGAAATGGGAAGTTGCTCCTGTTGTAATTGACGAAAATATTAAAAAAGATGTTTACGACCTTGCTTATGAAAAGTTTAAGGAAATCGTTTATTCTGTTCTTGCAAAAGAAGAAAGAAGTTTAAAGAATAAAGAACTTTTAACTTTAGTAAAGGATTCTCTCGAAGAAAAATATCCGGAACAGGAAAAGACGATAAGCGAAATTCTGCACGATATCGAAAAAGAATTAATGCGAAACAGGATTCTTAGCGAAGGTATAAGACTTGACGGGAGAAACACAAAGCAGATTCGTCCAATAACAATTGAGCTCGGTCTGTTGCCTAGAACTCATGGCTCTGCATTATTTACAAGAGGAGAAACTCAAAGTTTAACTACCGTTACTCTCGGTACTAAGAATGATGAACAAATCATTGATGGACTGCTTGATGAATATTCCAAAAAGTTTATGCTGCATTATAATTTCCCTCCCTTTAGCGTGGGTGAAGTCGGCAAGATGTCCGGAGTTGGAAGAAGAGAAATTGGTCATGGAAATTTAGCAGAGAGGGCACTGAAAGTATTAATGCCTTCTGAAGAATCATTCCCTTATACCGTACGAGTTATATCGGATATTCTCGAATCTAACGGCTCATCCTCAATGGCAACTGTTTGTGCCGGATCCTTAGGATTGATGGATGCCGGTGTGCCGCTCAGTAAGCCATGTGCCGGTATTGCTATGGGATTGATAAAAGAAGATGAAAAGTTTGCAATTCTTTCGGATATCTTAGGAAACGAAGATCATCTCGGCGATATGGATTTTAAGGTTGCCGGTACTTCGGACGGAATTACTGCTTTCCAAATGGATATTAAAATCCAGGGTATTTCCTTCGAAATTATGGAGATTGCTTTAGGCCAGGCTAAGGAAGGAAGAATGCATATTTTGGGAATAATGGATAAAGAAATTCAATCTCCTCGCGGTTCGTTATCTCCTTTCGCACCAAGATTAATAACTATGAAGGTTGATACCGATCAGATTGGTTTAATAATCGGGCCTGGAGGTAAAACGATCCAGGGGATGCAAAGATTATTTGGAGTTGATATTAATATTGACGATGACGGAACTGTTAATATTGCATCTCCCAACAAGGAAAATGCTTCAAAGTGCAAAGAGTATATCAAAAAATTAACTGCAACACCGGAAATAGGTGAAGTTTATGACGGCGTAATTACCAAGATTATGGACTTCGGCGCATTTGTTGAAATATTACCGGGGAAAGAAGGTTTGCTTCATATTTCACAGATTGATAATAAAAGAGTGAATAAAGTGACTGATTATTTCAAAGAAGGAGATAAAGTTACAGTTAAACTTATTAAGATTGAAAACGGTAAGTTTTCACTCAGCAGAAAAGAATTACTAAAAGAAAATAATCAAGAATAGACAGCAACATCTGAAAAATGTTTATAATGCCGGAATTTTATTTCCGGTAAACTAAAAGTTAAATAAGCTTTACAAAAGCTATAATTTAAACTTTGTGTTCGATAATAAATTAAATTTAGCCTTTGGGTAATCTGCACAAAACCATTTTACCGGCTTTATTCAAGTTTAATTTAAGAATAAAATATTTTTATTTATTGGTTTAAAGATATAATTAAGTTTTAAGCAAAAAACAGGCTCTGCCTTGATAGCAGTTAAGTACAACATATTTACTCTTCTTCAATTTTGGATATTTTCAGTTACGTATAAGAAGAGTACTTTTGAAGCATTCAGGATGAAGCTTAATGATTATTCATCCGGAATTATGAGCTATTGTTTATTCAAAATTTTTAAAATGAAATCTAATATTTCATCAAACGAGTTTATTTTTTATGATAAAAGAAATTATAATCAATTCTTCCACTTCACAAACACGTGTCGCCATTACGGAAGATGGGAATTTAGTCGACTTTTTTGTTGACTATCCCGAAAACCGCAGAATGGTGGGGGATATTTATTTGGGGAAGGTTGCCAGGGTCTTACCGGGTATTAAAGCAGCATTTATTGATATTGGAATGAAGCATGATGCATTCCTGCATTTTTCAGATATAGGTGCGAGAACAACTCAATTCCAGGAAATGCTTGGCGATGATTCGGATGTAGACGAAGAAGATGAAGATGATTCCAACCCCAAACAAAATTATCATCATAAAAACGGTAATAATGATTCAAATGTTATTGAAGCTATTCCGAAGCTTCATAAGGGCCAGGATATTTTAATCCAAATTACAAAAGAACCTGTAAATAACAAGGGAGTAAGAGTTACTTCATCGGTTTCTCTGCCTGGAAGATTTTGTGTCCTTTTACCTTTTGATAATAAAGTCGGAGTTTCGAAAAGAATATCCGACTATAGGGAACGAAGAAGATTAAGACATATTGCAAGGGGAATTTTACCTCAGAAATTCGGTCTTATTATCCGAACTGTTGCTAGAAATCAATCGGAAGAAGCTTTAAGAGATGATATGAATACTCTTATAAAAACATGGGAACAAATACAGGGAAATATAAAAACCGAAGAGCCTCCCGCACTTATATATCAGGATCTTAATACTACTTCCAGTGTTATTAGAGATCTTTTTACTCCGGATGTATCCAAGGTTTTTATCGATTCCAAAAAGCTTTACAAACAGATTAAAAATTATGTTGAGGTTGTTCAGCCGGGTTTAGCGGAAAAGATAGAATTATTCCGCTCAAACAATGCAATTTTCGATTCATTTAAAATCGAAGAACAGATTAAAACTTTAATGGGCAGAAAAGTTTCACTGCCCAGCGGCGGATATTTAATTATTGAGCATACGGAAGCAATGGTGGTAATTGATGTTAACAGCGGCAGGTATGCAAAAAGTAAAGAACAGGAATTGAATTCCTTAAAAACGGATTTGGAAGCTTCACGAGAAATTGCCAGGCAGCTAAGACTTAGAGATATCGGCGGAATTATAGTTATAGATTTTATTGATCTTGAAGATGAGAAAAACAGAAAAAAAATATTTGACGAATTGAAAAAAGAATTTAGAAAGGACCGGGCTAAAGTTTCCATTCTGCCAATGTCTGATTTCGGATTAGTTCAAATTACAAGACAGAGGATAAGACAAAACATTATGCAGGCAATGAAAGAGGTTTGCCCGTATTGCCTTGGTACCGGTCTTCTTACCAAACATTCTCATGTTGTTTATAACCTTGAAGAATGGCTGCAGAAGTTTAAGAAAGTTTCCAAAGAAAGATCATTGCTCATTAAATGCCATCCTTTGGTTGCTTCAAAATTAAAAGAGAATAAGTTTAAATCTTTCACCAAATTGCAGTTTAAATATTTTGTAAAACTAAAACTGATTGAAGATGAAAGTATGCCCCTGGGGCAGGTCAAATTTTTCTCAAGAAAAACTCAACGAGAATTGACTGAAGAAGTGAATTGATTTTTTAAATTAAATATTCTTATAAAACTGATTATTGCTGGCTACAATGAAAAAAACAAGATTCTATACCATACATGAAAAACTTGGCGCAAAGATCGT
>JBJKQE010000216.1:0-3207 GCA_046705645.1 Ignavibacteriaceae bacterium
ATAAATTTTATTGAGATGTTCAAATTCATCTCCCCGTAATTTTTATTTCTAAAATAAATCTAACTTTTTGAACTTTCAAGCAAAAGGTATTTATTAGGAAGTCATTTTTTTCTTATAAAGTCTTAAAAAAGATAAATCTAAATTATTTACGTGCTAAAATAATAATTATTACATTAAGGTTAATAATTGCAAAAGGAGAATGTTCTAAATTCGGTTTGGTTAAAAGCAACAGTTCTTGGAAGTCTTTGGGCATCAAGTGAAATTATCCTAGGAAGTTTTCTGCATAATTTAAAATTACCTTTTTCAGGTACGATTTTATCCGGAATAGGAATAATTTTTCTTGTTGCCGGAAGTCAAAATTGGAAAGAAAAAGGAATAATTTGGCGTGCGGGAATTATTTGTGCTTTGATGAAAACAATTTCACCTAGTGCGAATATTTTTGGTCCGATGATTAGTATTGCTGCCGAAGCTTTTTTACTTGAAGCAAGCATAAGAATTTTGGGGAAAAATTGGGCAGGCTATATTATCGGCGGCGGTTTAGCAGTTTCATGGAGCTTGTTTTATAAAATAATTGGACTGATTTTAGTTTACGGCCCAAATATAATTGAATTATACTCAAGCCTATATAAATTCTCTATAAAATATTTGAACTTCCCAAATCTTAGCCCCTGGTCATTAATTCTTTTGCTTTTTATTTTATTTCTGATTTTTGGTGCATTAGCATCTGTAATTGGAATTAGAATAGGAAATCAAAATAATAAATTTTCTTTAAATGAAAGTGACAGCACTTCATCTTCTCAAATCGATTTTAACTTGGTTCCGAAAAATTTAAAACAAAATTTTTCTATACCCAGATTATTTTTGCATTCATTTGTTATTGTTCTCGGCTTGATTTTGCTTGATGTATTCCCGTTATGGATACCGGCATTTCTTGCCTCAGTATATGTCGTTTTGTGTATTCTTTTATATAAACAAAATCTTAACAGACTTAAGAATGTAAAGTTCTGGATTTCATTAATTGTCATTATAATTTTATCTGGTTTGTTATTGAGTGAGTTTAAAACAAACAACGGAAGTAAATACCTTTATGGGTTTTTAATTGGATTGGAAATGAATATAAGAGCATTGTTAATGATCTTCGGATTTTCAAGCATAAGTATAGAGCTTCGAAATCCTAAAATAGAAAATTGGTTTAAGAAAAAAGGAATGGGTCAGCTTTCAATTGCACTTGAAGCCGCGTTTAAAATTTTACCTTTTATGGTTGCAAGTCTTTCAGAAGAAAAAAAATATTTAAGAAAACCGTTCGGAATTATTTCCAGGCTAATCAGCAAAACAGATTTGTGGCTTGAAAGAATTCAAAATCAACTTAACTGCAATCCAATTGTTTTCTTTATTACTGGTGAAAAAGGAAAGGGCAAGACAACTTTTGTAACGGAAGTTATTTCTATTTTACAAAAGCAAGGATTCAATGCGGGCGGTATTGTCGCACCAGGTTATTTGGATAATAATATTAGATCGAAATTTGATATTGTTAATATAGAAACAAGCGAAAGGAAATTATTATGCGGAATCAAAGTGGAAAACGGTATTGATGAAATCGGCAGATTTAAGTTTACTAAAGAAGGTCTTGCTTTAGGCAGGGAAGCATTAAGTTATGAAAATATATTCGACAAAGATTTAGTTGTGATTGACGAAGTCGGACCTTTAGAACTGAAAGGGAAAGGCTGGGCCGAATCTATTAATGAATTATTATCGAAATGCAATAAGATTATTATTCTTGTTGTAAGAAACGATTCTGTAAATGAAGTTAAAGACTATTTTAAACTTGAACAACCAAAGAAAATTGATATCGAGGAAGTTTCAATAGATGAGGCTGTTTCTTTAATATCGGAAGCTTGTAAACAAGAAATCAATTTAGCCGTTAGTATTTGATTTCTTCCAATAATAAAGTTAATTCAATTTACTTGATTCATCCTCTCCCATAATTTTTTTGCTGCTGATCTTGCTTCAGAATAAATTTCATTAATTTCGAAGGGGAATTTCCTGTTTTCATAGACCACAGTCCCGTTTATTATCACAGTTTCAACATCTCGTGAGGAAAATCCGTAAATGAAGTGACCTGCTAAATTTTCATCAACTAAATTTGTCGGCGGTATATAATCATAAATAACCAAATCGGCAGCGTAACCTTTTTCTATTTTGCCGAACTTTTTATCAAAATATCTTTCTAACAGCACATTTCCATTATTCAGGTATTTCAAAAAATCATCCGGAGTTAATTTGCATTTAGCATCATTGTTCTTAAAATATCCTAATTTTAATTCTTCAAACATATTTGATCCGATACCGTCCGTTCCTAAACCAATATTTTTAACTCTATGCAGGTTACTCATATAACCGACACCGTTATTCATATTGGATCTGGGATTATGTATTAAGAATGAATTTCTTTCATTTAAAATTGAAATATCATTTTCGGAAAGATATACTCCATGTACAATCAAAGATTTTTCATTTAAAAGCCAAAGTTCGTCCAGTCTATGCAAAACATCTTTGCTGAAAAAATGATGCGAATACGAAGTATCATATTGATCTTCAGCGACATGAATATGAATCCCGCGATTAGTATTTACCAAAGCATCATAAATCTGTTCGAGTGAATTATTACTTAAAGTGAAAGGCGCATGAGCGCCGATTGCAGATTCAACTAAATATTTAGTTTTTCCATTCGTTTTCTCTTCATCAATTAATTTTATAAAATCGATTGATTCTTTTATTCCATCGGTCATTCCGTCCATGCCGTTTCTGTCTGTTATTTCGTATGCCAGAACTCCGCGTAAACCGGTTTTCTCAAAAGCCTTTTTTAATGTCGAAAGAGATCCATTTATAAAAGATGGCGATGCATTATGATCAAATACAGATGTTGTTCCAGCTTTTATTGATTCCAAAGCACCTATTAAACCGCTGTAATAAAGCGATTCTTCATCCAAGGCTTTATCAAGTTTCCACCAAAGATTGTTAAGTATACTTACGAAGTCAGTTGCGGGTTTAATATCGGCAATTATACCGCGGGCTAAAGATGAATAAAAATGATTATGTGAACAAACTAATCCGGTAGATAAATATTTATCGGTTAGATCAAATACTTTTGATGCTTTGTAATTAGCGCCAACATCCTTTCCAACATCAATAATCAATTCGTTTTCA
>JBJKQE010000217.1:0-13914 GCA_046705645.1 Ignavibacteriaceae bacterium
GTGTATACAAATCTACCGATAACGGTATGAGCTGGACATTTGTTAATACAGGTCTAACAAATACACTTATCCGTGCACTATTTGTAGATGGTTCCAATCTATTTGCCGGGACAAAAGGCGGCGGAGCTTTTCTCACAACCAATAATGGAACTAACTGGACTGCAATTTCCGGATTAAATAAATATGTTTATTCGTTTGCAAGGATCGGTTCCAATCTTTTTGCAGGTACAGGGAATGCCGGATTTTACCTCTCAACTGATAACGGTGCAAGCTGGAAAGCAATTAATAACGGATTCACGACTTATTATACAATCTATGCACTTGTTGCAAGCGGAACAAATCTTTTTGCAGGGACATCCAGCGGCGGAGTCTATCTTTCAACGGATAGCGGAGCTAATTGGTCTGAAGTGAATGACGGACTATCTAATAAGGCAATTAGTACGCTTGCGGTTAGCGGCTCTTATCTATTTGCAGGAACCAGTGGCAACGGTGTTTGGCGGCGTCCGCTTTCGGAAATGATTACTGCTGTAAATGATAAAGGAAGTAATTTGCCTGCTGAATTTTCACTTTATCAAAATTATCCTAACCCCTTCAACCCTGCAACTACAATAAAATATGATTTGCCTGTCGTTAGTAATGTAACATTAAAAGTCTTTGATGCTCTTGGAAAAACTGTGGCTGTACTTGTTAATACGCGGCAGAATGCCGGCGAACATTCAGTTGTATTTGACGGAAACAAATTATCAAGTGGAATATATTATTATCAATTGATCACAGGAAATTATACTCAAACATGTAAGCTGGTTCTTTTAAAATAACAAACTATAGTTAAACTTTTAAAGGTTTAATAAAATGAAAAGTAAGCAGGATGATAAAATTGTAAAGTTAGCTATTAATATTATTATGATTGCTTTAACAATGTTTTTTTCAAAAAATACTTACGCTCAATCAAGTATGTCCGTTGGTGCAGGTTTCGATATTATGATGCCCGTGGCTTTTTTCAGCAATAATTGGTCTACCGGTTTCGGCGCCACAGCTGAATTTGATTATGCTATTACATATAAATCAAATATAACAGGGAAAATCGGTTTCATTTCCTGGAGTGCAAAAAATCTCCCCTCGGGAATTTCTTCTTCATTTACAGGTGTTCCGCTTCTGATAGGTTTAAAATATTTCCCCCAGTTTATGCCTAAAAGCCTACCGTTTCGTTTATACTTTCACATGGAACTCGGCGCTCTCTTCAGTTCTGTATCCGTATCGAGAAACTCTTTAGCAAATAGTTCCGAAAGTGCAACAGACTATGCATTCATTCCATCAATCGGTACTGAAATTCCTGTGAATAATAATGGTTCTGTCGATCTATCATTACGTTATTTATATGTTTATAAAAAATCGAGTGTAGGTATACGTATAGGATATAAGATAAATCTATTATAAAATATTTTTGGAGGAGGTCATGAAATATTTTTTGGGGTTTCTTGTAATTACACTATTTATTTTCACTGCGCAAAATGTAAAGGCGCAAGCAGCACATAATTTGGAAAGAAATGATTTAAATAATGTTAGACACGATAAAAACTTTTTATCTAATAATTTTGATTATACAAATCAATCTAAAATTACTCAACCGTATTGGAAATCAAATCATTTTAAAGGCCTTAGTAAAAAAAGATCTTCAATAAGCTCGTTATATTTACCTGATACCTTAATACTCTCAACATTGGATTACACAATGCGTTACTGCGCTACCTATGACGAAGAGGGCTCGATAACAAAACAGTTAGTTCAGGTTTGGTATAACGGGTATTGGGTAAATTACCTTCAGGATATTTATTCCTATGCTAACGGCAGTAGTCTCGATTTACTGCAGAAATGGACACAGGGACAATGGATAAACTCAACGCTGGACAGCTCAACCTACGATGTGAACGGAAATATGCTGGTTCATACATTCCGTTATTGGTACCAAAATGCTTGGAGGGATTCGATATTTAGCATTCGAACCTATGATGAAAACGGAAATATGCTTTCTAATTTAGGTAAATATATGAAAAATGGTAATTGGGAAAATTGGAACATGAGTACTTATACTTACGATGGAAATGGAAATCAGCTTACTTACTTGCTTGCACTTTGGTCTTCTAATGCCTGGGAAAACTCATCTTTAAATATATCTACCTATGATGAAAATGGTGATATGCTGACTTTATTAGAACAATATTGGCAGGATAACCAGTGGAAGAACGGTGCATATGTACAGTTCAATTATTATGATACTGGAAAACCGATTACCATTTTATGGCAAGTCTGGAGCGGAGTATGGGTGAATTCCTCATTAGGAACTTATACTTATGATTCAGACGGATATTTGATCAATTTGCTGAATCAAGACTGGCAGAACAATAGTTGGGGAAATACTTTTCAAACCATTTACACAAATGACTCAAACGGAAATATAATACATAAACTAAGGCAATACTGGTTATCCGGGACATGGAGTAATAATCGTCAATCCAATTATACTTATGATACTTATAATAATGAGCTAACTGGAAATAATTACCAATGGATAAATAATTCATGGCAACTTTTTGATGATTCATTTGTTATAAAATTTAATGGAGATAATTATTACTTCACCGGTGACAGTATAAATATTTCTTATGTTCTGCTTAATATAAATGAAGTAGTTGAAGACAATAACAGGTATTTAAAAAACTATTCACTCTCTCAAAATTATCCTAATCCTTTTAACCCAATCACAAGAATTAAATATTCAATTCCGGCCTCCCTAAATCCCTCCAAAGGAGGAAATTTAACACAACTTAAAATCTTCGATATTCTTGGAAGAGAAGTTGCAACTCTTGTAAATAAAGAACAATCACCTGGAGAATACGAAGTTGAGTTTGACTCTGGGAAATTCAATCTATCAAGCGGGGTATATTTTTATAAACTTAAAACTGGAGATTTTATTCAAACTAAAAAAATGATTTTGATGAAATAATGTTAAGATAATAAAGAGTGGGAAAAGATTTTTATGAAGTATTTTCAATAATGGGTGAATTTATGAAAAATATTTTAATAAAATTATCTACAGTGCTTTTATTTTATCTAAGTAATGTAAATGCCCAGTGGGTGCAAACTAATGGCCCGTACGGCGGTTTTATTAAGTGTTTTACAGCAAGCGACTCTAAAATATTTGTGGGAACAGAAGGTGGCGGCATTTATGTCTCTACTAATAAAGGGACTGGCTGGACTTGTGCAGATACCGTTTTGGCAATGCAAACAGTAAATGCAATTGCTGTTTTAGATTCGGTACTTTTGGCCGGGACGGATCATGAAGGCGTTTACTCGTCAACTGATAACGGTAAAAACTGGACGAAAACATTGACCAATCTAACGGGAAAGTACATTACATCCTTCCTCATTACAGGTAAAGATGTATTAGCTGGAACAGATGAAGGGATTCACCGTTCAACAGATAGGGGCTTGTCGTGGAACCCTCTCGATAATGGATATACCAGTGTAAATGCACTTGCTATCTGTGGAGGGAATATCTTTGCAGGTACTTATCAGCACGGCATTCTAATATCAACAGACAAAGGATCAAGTTGGATTAATGCAGGTACTGATTTACAGTTTACCACCGTCAATTGTTTTGCCGTAAACGGCACAAATATATTTGCCGGATATAGCTTGGGAGTTGCCGTTTCAACAAACAACGGAGCGAATTGGAGTGCAGTTGGAAATGGCATGCAGGCTTCATCAGTAAACTCGCTTCTTGTCGTTGGAACAGATCTATATGCCGGTACGGATGGACGGGGTGTCTTCAAAACAACCGATAATGGTGCTCACTGGAAACCAGTTAACCATGGACTTAAGACTCCCAAAGTACTATCTCTTTTTGCCAACCCCAATGGAACAGGCGGTACGGATCTGTTTGCCGGAACAGAAGGCGGAGGTGTCTTTCTTTCAACTGACACTGGTTCAACTTGGAATTCGATGAATAACGGCATAATTAATACCGAGGTTTTATCATTTGCTGTATATGGGACAAATCTTTTTGCAGGAACATACGGCGGCGGAGTTTTTCTCTCAACTGATGACGGATCAACCTGGAACCAGTCAAATTCTAGTCTCACAAACCAGTACATTTGGTCAATGGCTGTCAGCGGCAGCAATATTCTTACAGGAACATACGGCGGCGGTCTGTTTCTTTCGACTGATATCGGTATAAGCTGGGCTCTGGATACTACTGGGATGACAGATACTGATGTAAGATGTCTTGCATCCTCTCCAAGCCCGTCAGGAAATGTTTTTGCCGGGACTGAGGTCAAGGGAGTTTTTTTCTCATCAGACAATGGTGTAAGCTGGAAAGCTGTAAATGCGGGTCTACCGCAATCGTACTCTACTGCTATTTCATCTATAGCGGTCTGCGATACAAACGTTTTTGTTGTAGAAATATACCCGTATAACAGGGTCTACAGGTCTACAGACAATGGGACAAGCTGGAACTGGATTTATAATGGACTTCTGCAATCTCAGATAACATCCTTTGCCGGAGACGGTCAACATTTTTTTGCATGTAGTTATGGGTCTGTTTTCGTAACAACCAACAGTGGTGATGTTTGGACCCAAGTAAACTCCGGTCTGCCGTTAACCTGGTTGTGGTCTCTTGCCAGCACACATAATAGTCTTTTCGCAGGGACACAATCCGGCCCATTTCTTACAACCAATAACGGAATAAATTGGATTTCAGTCAAGTCAGGGCTGGCGGATACTGCTGTAAAGGCCCTTGCCGTTAGCGGCGCAAATATTTTTGCTGGGACTTATAGCGGCGGAGTATGGCGACGTTCGTTGTCAGAGATGATTGATGGTATTGGTAAAACAAGCAGCAATGTACCTGAAAAATTCTCGCTGTTCCAAAATTATCCCAACCCTTTTAATCCTTCAACAAAAATAAAATATTCAATACCAGCCACCCTAAATCCCTCCAAAGTAGGAAATTTAACACAACTTAAAATCTTCGATATTCTTGGAAGAGAAGTTGCAACTCTTGTAAATAAAGAACAATCACCTGGAGAATACGAAGTTGAGTTTGACTCTGGGAAATTCAACCTATCAAGCGGGGTATATTTTTATAAACTAAAGGCTGGAGATTTTATTCAGACAAAAAAAATGATTTTGATGAAGTAATTTCAATAAAGGGTGAAATTATGAAAAATATTTTAATAAAATTATCTGCCGTGCTTTTATTTTATCTAAGTAGTGCAAATGCCCAATGGGTGCAAACTAATGGCCCGTATGGTGGAATTATAAATTGTTTTGCTGTTCAGGGGACAAATATTTTTGCAGGTACTTATGGCAACGGTATTTATCGTTCCAATGACAACGGAGTGCATTGGACTGCTGTTAACTATGGATTGACTAACAACGTAATTAAATCGTTTGCAGTTAATGGAGATAATATTTTTGCCGGAACCGACAACGGGCTCTTTCTTTCTTCGGATGCCGGTGCTCATTGGGCAGTAATTGATTCCGGGTTTCCACCGCCTCCAATGCCGGCTAGTATTAGCGCAATAGCTGTTAACGGAATTAATCTATTTGCTGCAAATTTCTTTTTCTGGGGTGGCGGAGTTTTTCTATCAACAGACAACGGTTCTAGCTGGAATAATACAAATTTAACTTTCCCTTATACTGAAGCTCTTGCAGTTAATGGATCGAATCTTTTTTCCGGTACCGATGGTAGAGGAATTTTTCTTACAACCGATAACGGGGTTAATTGGGCTACGGTTAATTACGGATTGACGGATACATCTGTCTTTGCACTTTTAGTCAGCGGCAATAATATTTTTGCAGGTACCGGCACGGGAGTTTTCCTTTCCACAAACAATGGTACTCTTTGGACTGCTGTCAATTCAGGTTTGCCGGGTATCAAAATCACCTCTTTTACTGAAAACGGCAAAAATATTTTTGCAGGAACTTCCGGGCAGGGAGTTTATCTCACTACTAATAATGGCACAAATTGGAATGCTGTTAATTCTGGCCTGACAAATGTTAATGTCCAGGCACTTGCAACAAGCGGAACCAGTATCTTCGCGGGAACTTATGATGGCGGGGTATTCCTTTCCACTGATGATGGAGTAAACTGGGTGCCTGTCAACCTCGGATTACCAATGACGAATGTTTATTCTCTTGATGTTGAAGGCGACATCGTTTATGCGGGGACCAGCGGCGGCGGCGTGTATACAACTTCAGACAAGGGTAATAACTGGAACGCTAGTAATTCAGGCTTAACATATCCATATATTTCTTCGTTTGCTAAGAGCAGCACGAGTTTATACGCCGGAACCTCAGGCGGCGGAGTTTTTCGTTCCAGTGATGACGGATCTACTTGGAACGCGGTTATTTCAGGCCTGCCGCAAGTGAAGCCGTACATTAACACACTAAGTGTAATTGATACCAGCATCTTTGCAGGAACCACTTACGGAATTTACATTTCAACCGATGAAGGAACAAACTGGAACTGGACAGGTATGCAAAGTTCTTCTATTCTATCCTTTGCTGAGAAAGGGGATAATATATTTGCTGCGACACCGGATAACGGTGTTCTTCTTTCTACAAGCGGCGGAAGGTATTGGACTAAAGTGAATACCGGCTTAACAAATACTTATGTGTTATCGCTGGCTGTCAGCGGCAGCTATATTTTTGCTGGGACTTATTGGGGAGGTGGAGTTCGCAGCGGCGGAGTATTTTGTTCTACTGACAACGGAACAAGCTGGACTTCGGCCGGATTAGAGGGCCGTTCTGTGTTTTGCCTTATTGTCACTGATAAGTATATCTTTGCAGGAACCGATGGTCATGTATTCATGTCCGATAACAATGGGGTAACCTGGAGCGACATTAGTGATGGCCCTTTGAACACTTGGGTATATGCTCTTGGGGTAAGTAGTACTGATCTTTATGCCGGTACAGGCTATAATGGTGTTTTGAGACGGCCATTGTCTGAGATTGTATCTATTAACGGGTCTTTAAACGATAAACCAATAGACTTTGAACTAAAACAGAATTATCCAAACCCGTTCAATCCAATCACGAAAATTAAATATTCAATTCCTAATGTAGGGACAATTCGCGACTTGTCCGTACAAATAATAGTTTATAATGTCTTGGGCAAAAAGATTGCAACTCTTGTTAATAAAGAACAGTCACCAGGAGAATATGAGATAGAATTTGATGCAAGCAATTTGTCAAGTGGAGTATATATTTATCAATTAAAAGGCGGTGAATTAATACAGACACGTAAAATGATTTTGATGAAGTAAAATTTAAGGGCAGTCTTAATACTGTCATTCCGGGCTGGACCCCGGAATCTGGACACTTAAATTTCTCTTAAAAGAGATGCTGGATCAAGTCCAGCATGACAAATTCCCTCTTTTGAGACAACTTCTTATTTTATATAAATAGACAAGAACTAATTAGAAATAATATTAAACAGGCCAGCAACAAAGAACTAACACAGAAGATTTTGAAATGCTTGTTGTGGCTGGTAAATAGTCTACTGATAATTAATATTAGCTCTAATCAACTTACTATACATAGTCAAGTAATGCAATTGCATAGGTCAAGCTATCAAGTGTATTTTATAAACGCGGATTAATTTTTCTCTATATTGATTGAATTATTTTCTTATTTTAGTTACATGAATCTGTATAGGAATGAAAGGGCAGGGATTCTATAAGTACAATTAGAAACTCATGGAAACAATCCGAAAAGACAAATAATTTTTTATCAAAGATTTTAATTAAGCCGTAAAAAAACAAAAATTAAATTTCGCTTATAAAAAAATTTTGATAACAAAAATTCAATCATTAATGAAAAAAGTCTATATCGTATTATTGTTTACAATAATTATAGTGGGCTGCAAATCCTCAATTTTAACAGACCCAACAACCGTAGTTAAATATTCAGTTCCCGAAACATCGCATGTACATTTAACCGTTGAAAATAATTACAACACTTTAGTTACAACCCTAGTTGATACTGTTGAAAGCCCCGGAAATTACTCAGTTGTTTTTGATGCTAATAATATTGCCGAAGGAGTATATTATTACACACTTGAACTCAAGGGAATAAATAATAATTTTTATTTGAAAACTACCAAAACTATACTTCTGGTGAAATGATGATAAAAAATATTTTAATATTTCTGTTTTTTTTGATTGTAACTTCTGTAATAAAACCGCAGAGTAAAATTAATGTAAATATCGGCGGCGGATATTATTTAATAAATTCTGAGAACTCTCTGCAAATGATGGAAAATGACAGATATCATTTTTTTCTCCTTTATGATTTAAGTTATCAAAACTCTAATATATTCGGTTACAATTTGATGTTTGAATACAGCTACCAGCAAATTGAAAAGAAAAATATTATTGAATTTGTTTCCGCAAGTGAAGCTGGCGAGTATTCATTTGGGGGAAATGCTTCACTAATTAGTCACAATTTTGATCTTGATTATGTAGCAAATATAAGTAGCTATTTTTCTTATGGTGCTGGACCTTCGTTCGTAATAATCAATAGAATTTTTTCTGTGCAGTACCTATATGATAAACTTGCATCATCCGGATTAGGCATAAACGGATTTATTGTTTTCAATATCCCGATAACAAACAGCAGCAATTATTTATTCTTTAGTTCAAAACTAAAATTCAGATACACACATTCAATCTGGTATGACAAAGGGATTAGAAATCTTGATAATTATTATCAAGATTTTCTAACCACTCAAATACTTGCCGGTGTTGGATACGCTTTTTAATGTTTATAAACCTTAATATAATAATCCCTCATAAAGTTATTTTACGGTAACTGTACCTGTCATTTGATCCGGATGAATTTTGCAGTAATAAGCATAAGTGCCGGCGCTGTCAAAAGTGTAACTAAAAGTCCCGTTAGGTGCTATATTTCCGCTGTCGAAAAGTCCTGTTGGATTTCCAGGCGTACCGCTTGTAACGGTATGATCAAAAGAATCTTTATTTGTCCAGGTTACTTTTGTACCTTTATTAACAGTTGTATTTTGCGGTACATAAGCAATGTTTTGCATGACTATTTGGTTGGTATTTGATGTAGTGGTTGGAGAAACGGGATTTGAGTTATTGCTTTTTTTACTACAGCCGGTCAATGATAATATTATTGTTAATACGGAGAAACATATCACCAAAAATTTATTTTTTATCTCAATGTTTTTCTTCATAATACACCTCCTTAAATTAATACTCTCCTATTCACTTAAACATATATTTATTTTCTTACTGAAGATATTCTATAAATATAAAAACAGATTTCAGCTAAATTAATTTATGAAGTAAAAACTGAGATATTTCATCTATAATTATTTTGAATAAAAAATTATTTTGTATCATTTATTAATTGAAGCCGGATATTTACAGTCGCACAAAATAAAGATATAAGAACAATTGAAATACCGGTCAACGCATAATTGACAGGAAGGTTCAGGTAATTTGCTAATCCGCTTCCAAGTACCCATACACCCAGAAAACCGAGCATTACACCTTCCCATTCTTTGCTCACCCAGAATCCGAAAACTAAAGTTACTATACCTGTTATTATAAGATTTTCTCTAGTTTGTATAGACCAGATTAATGAAGAGATAGTCAACCACAGCCCGGCTAAAAATGTTATCCAACCCTGCCACATAAAAATTCCTTCAGGCTAATTAATATTTTTTGTTATAATTACAGATTAAAGTTCAATTAGTCAATTCTATAATTGATAGTTTTGATGGAAAGTACAAGGGAGGATAATTTAACGTATCTTATTAATTTAATCAATTGTTCGAATTAGATTTTATAATTTGTAAACTGTTAAAACAGTTAAATTATACACAATGGCTTTTATTAACGCCTGGATTAATCCCGGAGTTAAAAATATATGAACTCATGCTATAACCGTTTCAACGGTTTTAACTTTAATTTCGAACAACTTGTTAATTTATTCTTTCACCGCCCAGGTGCAGCCGCCGGTTGAAATAAGCTTGTTTGCTTCTTCAGGTCCCCAACTACCGGACGAATAATTCGGCAGTTTTATCCAGGGTTTTGATTCCCATTTTTTTATTACTGGATCAATGATAGACCAGGCTTTATATATCCAATCTGCCCGAGGGAAAAGAGTCTGATCTCCTTTCATTGCATCGAACAAAAGCCACTGGTAAGCGCTCGGAGGCTCGGAAATTCCGAAAGCCGAATCATACTGGAAATTTAAATTAACCGGCTGAAGCATTAGTTCCGCGCCGGGCTGCTTAGCCATAAAAGTATAAACAATTCCTTCGTTTGGCTGGAGTCTGAAAGTAAGAACATTTCTATTTAAGCCGTCTTTTTTATAACCGGGAAACATTAAATGAGGTGTTGGTTTAAATTGAATTGTTACTTCAGTCAGTTTTCTTTTTAAACGCTTTCCCGTTCTTAAATAAAACGGAACTCCTGCCCAGCGCCAATTATCTATCATCAGTTTAAATGACGCAAAGGTCGGAGTAGTTGAATCATCAGCAACATTTTTTTCATTTCTATAGGAAATGACATTTTCGTTTTTAATTTTACCTTCACCATACTGCCCAAGCACAACATCTTTTTCAAGGTTAATTTTACAAACCGAATCCAAAACTTTTATTGTTTCAGACCTTAAAGATTCATCATAATTAACCGGCGGTTCCAATGCAGTCATACACAGAACTTGCAGCATGTGGTTCTGCACCATATCTCTTAATATCCCTGTCGATTCATAAAAATTCCCTCTTGTCCCGATTCCAAGTTCTTCGGCAACCGTAATCTGAACATTCTCAATATAGTTTCTATTCCATATAGGTTCAAAACCCGGATTTGCAAAACGGAATACCAGCATATTCTGTACGGTTTCTTTTCCAAGATAATGATCAACTCTAAAGATTTGTTCTTCTTCAAAAACTTTATGAATTTCATGATCCAACTGCCTGGCTGATTCTTCATCATGCCCGAATGGTTTTTCAATTATAACCCGTCTCCACCCTTTACCGCTTTTTGAAAGAGCTGCTTCTCCGAGTCTTTTAATGATGTCGCTGTAATTTTCCGGAGGAGTTGATAAATGGAATAAAACATTATCCGGAATGTTTAAAGATTTTTGAAGTTCGCTTATTTTTTTATTTAAATCAGAATATGAAGTTGAAGCATCATCATTAAAGTTGCCTTTAACATAAAAAAGATTTTTAGCGAACAATTCCCATTCTTTCTCGCCGCATTCGCTTACTTTTTTCATTGTGCTTTTCATTTCATCACGGAAAAACTCGTCGCTCCAGTCTCTGCGTGCGAAACCGATAATTGCAAAGGGTTTCGGCAATAAGTTTTTACAATTTAATGCGTACAAAGAAGGAATTAATTCCCTGTGTGTTAAATCTCCTGTTACTCCGAAAATTACAACAACACACGGCTCCGGCGGAACCGACCTTGACATTCCCGGTTTTGTTACCTGCACATATCCGTCACTGCTCATTATCATTCTCCGTTTTTAATGTCTTTACTAATTGGGTATGTATTTATAGAATCTGCGGGTGACCAAAAAGTTAAAAAAGTCATTGCGAACGAGTCTTCTTCAAAGAAGTCCTTCGGACAAGTGAAGCAATCTCTTGATTTTAATATGAGATCACTTCACTTCGTTAGTGATGACTATTCTACTTTTTAGAAAGTCCAGAATAAATTTGAAAAATATCCACTATTTATTTCAACATTTCAGAAAGTTTCTTAAGTCCGCCTTCAATATCACTTCCGAGATGAATTCTGATTACTCTTCTTTTCTTATTATTAAGCGATCTTAAATCACCTAAAGCCTGGGAACGCTGTAAAGTAGCAAATCCGTATGCACTTCCCGGAATTTGAATTTCTTCATGGGTATCAGAAGTAATGATTACAAAAACTCCTGTGTTTGCACCTCCTTTATGTAACTGTCCGGTTGAATGCAAATAACGGGGACCGTACCCTAAAGTAGTCGCTACTTTAAATTTATCTTTTACACTGAATCTAATAGTCTGAAGATATTTATGCCTTGCCGGAGTTTGAAGGAAATAAGCAAGAATTGAAAAATAATCCGGTGATTTGGAAAGCTTTACATAAGTGCCGAGAAAATCTTTAATGTTTTTATTGTGCCCGTCAAAAAGCCAATCAGCTGACTGATTACAATAAATTGAAACTCCATCCTTTTCAACAACAGGTTCACCTTCACTAAAGCTACCTTTCTGCTTCCATTCTTCCAATAATTCTTTTGTGTTGCTTTTACTCTCCGCAACATTAGGCTGATTGAAAGCATCGATACCCATTACCATTCCGGCAGTTGCCGTAGCAATTTCCCATCTTAAATATTCTGCACCTAAAGCCAGCTTATCTTGAATTGAAATACGAACTACCGGGTGCCCTTCTTTTTCAAGAACTGTTAGTTTTCTTTCATCGGATTTATATTCATCCTCTTCAGCATAAATGTGTACAAAAACCCGATCATTACTATAATTAGCCGGAGTGCCGAGTTTTTCCCCTTCGACGGGTAAAAGTCCTTTTCCGTCTTTTCCTGTACTTTCTGCAATTAGTTGTTCAACCCACAAACCATAAGCACTGATTGATTTAGATAGTACAAAAGTAACTTTATCTCTTCCGAGTTTGTAATTAACACCTAATAATGTACCTAAACTTACACCCGGATTTGCTTCTGCAGGAACGAAAGGTCCACAGCTAATCATCATTTGATGCGCATTATTTAATATTTTTTTGATGTCAACACCGATCAATGCCATTGGCACTAATCCGAAAAATGAAAGCGCAGAATATCTTCCGCCGAATTCAATCGGGTTTTCGAAAACATGCCTGAAATTATGATCATGTGCATTTGTTACTAAAGGAGTGCCTGGATCTGTAACCGCAACAAAATGTTCTCCAACTTTCTCGCCAATCAGTTTTCCAGTCTGCTCATAAAAATATTTATAAAAGCTTAATGTTTCAGTTGTTGTACCAGATTTACTCGATACGATAAAAAGAGATTTAGATAAATCAATTTGATCTTCAACATTCTTTACGGCAGCAGGATCGGTATTATCTAGTACAAATAACTGAGGATAACCTGCCTTCGAACCGAATGTTTCTTTAGATACTTCCGGACACAGGCTGCTTCCGCCCATTCCAAGCACAATAACATATTTATATTTATCGGCTTTAATACTTTTCACAATCTGATCGACTTCATCTGCTTTGCTAAGAAAATACTCCATGCTGTCGAGCCAGCCGATTCTAATCCTGATTTCATTTATTTCATCAGGATCGGAGGACCATAAATAAGGATCTTTGGCAAACAATCTTCTTGTATACTGTTTCTCATTTAATGATTTCATAGCCGCAGAAACTTCCGATTTTGACTTGCCATAACTAATTTTTTGTTTGCCCAGTTTTTCACCTATTATTTCATTTCGTTTTTGAGCAAGTGTTTTCATTAAATTATCATACGGATCTATAAACTTCTGAATACCTTCATTTACAAGCTGCTTTGTAACAAAATCAATATCAACACCGAGTTTTTTGAAATCATCAAATAATTTATACGCCTGTTCAATATTTTTTTCTACAGTATTTGCCTCAAGTTTTCCATGATCGGCAAATGCATCGATCGTTTCGTCGGGCAGAGTATTTACAGTATCCGGACCGATTAAAGGCTCAACATATTTTACATCACTGTACATCGGATCTTTTGTACTTGTACTAGCCCACAGCGGCCGCTGAACTTTTGCACCCATTTCAACAAGTTTATTCCAGCGTTCACCGCCAAAAATTTTCTTATAACTTTGATAAGCGAGTTTGGCACTGGCAATACCTGCTTTGCCTAAAA
>JBJKQE010000218.1:0-62423 GCA_046705645.1 Ignavibacteriaceae bacterium
AAAGCTCCGCCAATTCGAGCATAAACTATTGGGGAAAATTTAACTGTATTGTAATTTGTCATTTTACTCATTTATCCTTAAATGAAAAAACAATGGATGTTATCAAACATCTAATAAAAAAATATTGGCCCTATCATTTGTACAATTTAATGTCACCTTTTAATTTTTTATTATTTGTTTGCAGATTTAATTAAAAAGCATTTATCCTAATTTTGCGCTTGGTAGAATTTTCAAAATATTCACCTTAAATATTTTCTTCTGAAAACTTGCTAATGCGTACTTTTAATATTTGAAATATCCGCAGTTTAAATTTGTGTGTTGAATAGTATATTGATTAACTTAAATATATTTTCTATTAAATGCAGAAAAAAGTTTCATTTCTCATTTCGCTGATTTTTCGATTCCGTACCCGCTAAGAATGGCACCGGATTTCTCGTACTCAAAGGGTTTGAAGTTTCGAATCCAGATGAGGCTTCAATTCTGATTAAAAAATCAAGATTTAAATCTTTTTTATAATTTTTTATTTGTTTTAGATATCAAGATGGGAGCTTTCGCTCCCTAAAATTATTTAAGCAATACCATCTTTTTTGTGGAAATAAAATTCCCTTCCTTCAACCGGTAGAAGTATACCCCTCTATGAGCCTGCCTGCCGGCAAGGCAGGAGGGGAAGCGAAGGGGTGTGTTGGATGCTTGTTTTAATGAATACTTTGAACCCTCTCTAGAGGCTGTCTCAAAGGAGTCATTCCGGGCTTGACCCGGAATCTAAAATTGCGATAATGTTGAAAAAAGAGATTCTGAATCAAGTTCAGAATGACAAATTAATAGTTTTGAGACAGCCTCTTATTATCAATGTTGTCGCTGCATTTTTCATCTTAACATAAAAAATATACTTTTTGGCCAGTCTAAGTGAAAGTGTGTGTAATTAGATTAACTAACCTTATTTCAATTATTAACCTTAGTAACAAATAAATAATTACCAAATCAACCTTATTACCTTATTGATGTGTATAAACAAAAGGGAAAGAACTAATAAAATTCTCGATTCAATTAAGAGGGAAGTGTCATTCCGGTTTTGTCTATTAGCTTATGAGAGAAATTAAAAGGAGATTTCTCCCTCCGGTCGAAATGACGAGTAAGAGGTAAATGTCATTCCGGGCAAGACCCGGAATTTCTTAATTTAGAGTAAAATTGAAAGACATTTTAAATAAATTCTTTTCTTAGCGTAAGAAAAGTAACTAATATCGGCTTTGCCAATATTCAAAAAAATAATGACCTTTAGAATTAAAAACTAACATGCAAGTGACAGACTTGGTTATTGATGTCATATTACTCGTAGAAAAGTATTGTTTCGAAGGATTTGGTTCAATAATTGGTGCCAGATGTACTAAAAATTATTAAAAAGTACTAAAAGCCCGCTTAGTAGAATTCTTAATTATCATCCTTTGAGCATGTTGGTAATTAATTCACTTTAATTCAAAAGGTTTGTTATGAAACAACAAAAAATAAAAAAGGTTTTTAAGAATTCAGCCGGTATAGATATAGGCTCAGAAAAAAACTTTATAGGTATTGAGGGAAAGGAGGTTAAGTCCTTTAACACTTTTACAGAAGGTCACCTCAAGGCTATTGAGTATCTAAAAGGGAACAATATTTCTACTGTAGCAATGGAAGCAACGGGAGTATATTGGTTTTCCTTTTATGAGTTACTTGAAGAATCGGGTATAGAAGTATATTTAGTTAATGGAAGAGATACAAAAAATGTTCCCGGAAGAAAAAGCGACGTTGCTGATTGTCAATGGCTGCAGCAACTTCATAGTTATGGATTACTGAGGAAATGTTTTATACCTGATGATATTACACGTCAATTACGTACATACACCCGTTTAAGGCGAGATCACATAGCATTATCAAGCCAGCATGTACTTCACATGCAGAAAGCATTTAACTTAATGAATATAAAGCTCCATAATGTTATATCTGATATTAAAGGTGTTAGCGGAATGAGAATAATAAAAGCACTAATCTCAGGTATACACAATCCTGAAGAACTAGTGCTATTGTGTGATAAAAGCATTCTAAAAGTCAAAAGGAATGAAATAATTGCTTCATTAAAGGGAAATATTAAGGAAGAATATATTTTTTCTCTAAAGCAAGCTGTAGAGGCTTATGAATTTTATCAGAGAAAAATAGACGAATGCGACAAAAAAATAGAACAACTTCTAGAGTTTATAAATCAAGATAAAGAAGAAATACCAGCGATAACTAAAGCCAAACACTCAAATAGCAGAAATAGTCTTCAGATAGATAATCTACATGAGCACCTAATGAAGTTAACAGGCGGCAAGGACCCTTCACAAATAACAGGTCTTTCGGATAAAACACTTATGGAATTAATAGCAGAGACAGGAGTAGATTTAACAAAATGGAAAACGGCAAAACATTTTACTTCCTGGCTCTGTCTTTCACCTGGGAAAAATCAATCTGGGAAAAGTAACCGACGAGGAAAATCTTATAAGGCGCATTCCAAGGCAGGACAAATATTTAGAAATTGTGCTAACTCTATCTCCGGTAGTAAGCATACAGCTCTTAAGGGATTTTATAATCGGATAAAATCCCGTAGAGGCCCTATGATCGCAATGAAGGCTACAGCTAGAAAATTAGCAGTTCTATATTACAATATTATGGTATATGGAGTTGCTTATGTAGAACAAGGGTTGGAAATGTATGAGTCAAAATATAAAGAGCAGCAAATTAAACGATTACAAAAACAAGCTAAAAAATTAGGATTACAACTTTCTGCCCTATAAAGTTTGGAGGTCATTAGTAGAAACAAAAGAACATGCGCTGTAAAAGAATTACTAAAATTTTATTTCGTTACGTTGAGATAAAATAACTCATTCGGCTTCGCCGAATTCAAACAGATTTTATCTCTTTACACTCCACTTCATAAAATTTTTATACGTAATTCTTTTAAGGCACGAAAAAACAGAAATTATTTGATGCCTTTTAATTCAAAAAAAAAAAAAACAATGAAATAGGAGATTCCGGGTCGTAGCCCGGAATGACGGAATGTAAAGGATACTATGATGATACAAATTACAATTCTCCGTCATCCCGAACTTGATTCGGGATCTGTATTTGATTAGAGAATCTCAGATTCCGGGTCAAGCCCGGAATGACGAATACTTTTATACCGTCATCCCGAGCGAAGTCGAGGGATGAGCGGAGTCGAGGGATGAAATATCCATTAATAATTTCAGCAAATTAATACACAACTTGTTTTATAAAGGTAAATAAAAGTAAAAAGAGAAAATTTTGAAGGAGATAGAAGTTAGAAGATTGGAGAAAGAATCCTTAGGGTCAGAATCTCAGATTCCGTGTCGAGCACGGAATGACAAGTACTTTTTCATAGTCATTCTGACGAAAGTCAGAATCTCAGATTCCGGGTCAAGCCCAGAATGACATTGGCCTTAGGAGAGATTCCGGGTCGTTGCCCGGAATGACAGTAAAATTAAACCGGAATGACGGTAACCTGAGCACGGAATGACAGAATTCTTAGAAAGTATTGACAATACATGTTAACATTACATCGTCATTCTGGCGCAGGCGCAAGCCGCATCCGAAAGGGGAAAAACATTACAACTCTCTTTTAATTATTCCGGACAGAGCTAGTTATTGAGAAATCCGTATAAAACAATCTATAAATATTACTTTCTATACAATAATCAATATCTGCTGTTTTACATTTAATAAAATTGAAAAATTCTATTTTAATTTAGGGCATGGCAATAGGATATTCGTTTTATAAGAATATTAATATTGTAAAAATCACAAACGTTTAAGAAAATTATTTAGGAAGATTTATTTGTGAAATACGTGACAATGTGAAACTGATTTATTCTTATCAGTAGATGAAATCTTAAATAACATCAAAAAACATTTAATTTAATATTATAATTTAATTTTAACTAAGCTCAAAATTATTATAATTTTAAACACTTACCTAGTGAACTTTAACCGCTATGTAATCTTATTTAAATAACCGTTATAATTATTTGTAATATACTAGATTGCTTATGGATATTAAAGTATATAATAGAAGTGTCTAATAATTTTAATAATGAATGGTTTAAATTTTATATCCTAAAAGAACTATTTTATTTAACTTCTATATTATTCAACCAAAATTCAAATAAACAAAATAGGCATAAAAATTGTGTACGCAAGATCCAAACATAATATATAATCAGTACAGAGGGGCAGCATTTATCTGTACTAGACATATATCAATAATAATGTCCTCCCTTTTAATTGTTTGATAATCTGATATATAACTTCATTATAAAATATTATATCATTTATTTTAGAGAGAAAATTTTAGATAAATCCTTTGATTAGGCGGTATAAAATAAAGGTTTAGATTTTTCTAATAATTTTTATTGAACAATCTGTCAATTCCTAAATACAAATTATTCATGGTAACTGGATCTTAAAATTCGGATCTTAAAAAGTTAGAAGGATAAATATATTCTGAGTTGAGTGATTAAAATTCCCATCTGTTATAAAAAGTAAGATTAAGAGTTTTTTATTTATTATCTGCAAATTCGTATAAGAATTATATAAATAAAAATAGCGGTTAATTCGGCCGACAAAAGGGAAAGAGGAGAAAAGAAATGAGGGAAAACCATGAGTAGAATTTAGAAATGAATTGATTATTTAAGCGCCGTATTATGACTTAATATATAAGAATAATGATCACTCCCCTTTTTAGGTTAATTATAATTTAATTTTTTAAAATGTTTGTCTGCATTAAGGGACTCACAAGGCGAAGCTATAAAACCGGCCGAATTTAATCGAAGATCTTTTAAGCAGCAAGTATAGAATAGATTTATTAAGAGATCAATTAAAAATATTTGAAATGACATTTTAATCATTAAAGATCATAATTCAATTGTAATTTTTATATAAGCAACCTATTCCTAAATAGATTAAGCAAATTCGAGGGGATATCTTTTGGAAAATACATCAGGTATTTATCACGAGCAATTAAAAGAATTCGAGGGTTTGGTAATTTTTGAAATAGCGAATTTTGAATATTGCTCCGATATTAAAAATGTAGCCGCCATTTTGGATAATAATGAGATCAGCCGGTTAAATCAGCATGATTTAAAAATAATCGAATATCATAAATTAAATTTCAACATAGTTGATTTACACGGCTTGTATAACAATACACCGATTAAAAAAAGCGTTAAAACAAGATTAATTCTTTGCGAAATGTTTAATAAAAGATTTTGTTTTTATGTCGATTGTGTTAAAGAGATTATATCAATCGATAAGATTTTTTTTGAAAAATCGCTTAAGATAATAAATTATTCCGTAAAAAATTTTATAAAATTCAAATTAAAATATCAGGACAGAGTAATATTTATTCCTGATTTCGAGAAGATCTCAAATTACATAAACGAGCTGAACAATTTTTCTTGTTTGGCTTAAAGTCATGCGTTATTGTGTACCGGGAGTGTTATGATGCTATCTCATTTGCATATAAACATCATTTAGAGGGAGGCTGCGTGCAATCTTTTGTTATGTAAAACTTTAAGCAAGACCGCCCGCCACTGATTCTACGCGGATGATAATTTTTATGGTAGATAAAACGAATCCTGAATTAGAGAATCAAATTATGATATCACTAAAATTAGTAGTGTCTTCATTTGCTTAAACCTTGAAAATTTTTTTATGATCTCGAGCGGACTTGTCTGCCGCAGGCAGAGTCGAGATATTTAATTAAATTAAAAGATGTTATGGCTCGACTCCGCTCGCCATGACTTCGTTTAGTAAATATAATAATACAAACAAGGATACTACCCTAAAAATCCATCTTTAAATACCGTAGATATTTTTTTAGTTCTTTGATATCTAAATTATTGTTAAATAACTGCCTTTAAACAGTAATATATATTGCTACAATTTTAACTTTCATTGTCAACGTATTGATTTATATCAATAAAAAATAAAAAGGGAAAAAAATGCAAAATACAGAATTTGACCTTAGAAATTTTATTATAGGGTATTCCAAATCGATTAAAGATTATATTCTTGTATTACGCACAAATCTTAAACCCCTATTTATAATTTCTGCACTTATTTTTGCGGCTGCCTTAATTTACAGTTTAATATCGCCTAATATTTATAAGTCTACCGTTACCTTAAAACTAATTAAGCAGCAAGAAAGCATACTTAAACCTTCAAACAGCAATATGGGAACATATGACCTCGATAGATTAATTGCCAATGAAATTGATGTAATGGAAAATTACGGTACGAGAGAAAAAGTGGCGAAGGCTTTGGTTGATTCAATAAAAAATTTAAAGGATAAAGACAGCTTTCCTTTATTAACAACGGTAAATTATGATGATTATAATAAACACCAGCTAATTAATAAAATTGCCGAAATATTAAAGGACCACATAAAAGCCGAACAAAAAGAAGGAATGGATATAGTTGAAATATCTGCAGAATCCGGGTCAAGTAATGAAGCGGCTTTAATTGCAAATACATATGCCGGAGAATATATAAAATTAAATCTTGAAGAGAATAGAAATCAATTAACGACCGTAAGAAAATTCCTGGAAAAAAGACGGGAAGAAAAATCAGTCGAATTAAAGGATGCGGAAAAAAAATTAGCGGATTTTCAACAAAAAGGAGGAATAGTAGCTCTGGATGCACAATCGACAGCCTTAATCTCTCAATTGTCGCAATTAGATGCACAGAGGGATGCGGCGAAAATTGATTTAATGACCTCGAACGCAATTTTAAATCAATATAAAGAAGATATAAATAATGAAGATCCGCATCTTGCAAATTATTTGGAAAGCCAAACATCTCAGGCATATATAGATGTCCTTCAAAAACAAATTGCCGAACTGCAGATGAATAGAGATATGGCTACGGCAAATAAGAGCTCAAGCCTTGATGTTTCGGAGAAAGTAAAGGATTATGACAAAAGAATTAATAACTTAAAAGATAAATTAGCGGAAAAAATAGAAGAAATAAAAACAGGAGCTTTTTCTACAAGCCCGGACCAAATAAAAGAGCTTACAAGAAAATTAATTGAAGAAGGAATTAGAAACCATTCACTTGCAATAAAGCTGGATGAATTACAGTCTATGACTAATAATTATAATGTTAAACTTAACAGGCTGCCGCAAAAGTCCATGGAATATGCCGGTTATGAAAGGAATATGCAGGCCTTACAGCAGCTATATTCGTTAGTTGAACAAAAGTACCAGGAAGCCGTAATAAATGAACTTTCCCAGCCGGGGAATATATTTATTATAGCAGAAGGAAGAATACCGGAAAAGCCTGAAAAACCCAATAGGATCCTAATTATTCTATCCGGTTTAATAGGAGGAATATTAATAGGAGTCTTTTATGTTTTAATAAAAGATTACTTCGATGATACGATTAAAACACCGGAAGATATAGGCAAAAAAGATTTAAATCTTCTTACGTGGATCCCGAAATTTAAAACAGATCATGCTGCTTCGGGATATAGAATGATAGTAATAGATGAGCCCAGTTCGCCTGCAGCCGAGGCTTTTAAAGTTCTTCGCGCGCGCATACAGATTTCTGCGTGCCAGGGCAAAACCTCGCAGGTAATTTTAATTAGTTCGGCGTTAGCCGGTGAAGGGAAAACCATGACAGCCACTAATTTGGCATTCAATTTAGCGCAAATAAAAAAGAAGACTTTATTAATTGACGGAGATTTAAGAAGGCCTAAAATCCATAAGATAATGGAAACAAATAAAGTACCGGGTTTAGTCGATATTATAACTCAAAAAGTATATCTGCAGGATGTACTGAGAAAGACAAAACTGGAATATTTGGAATTCATCTGCTCCGGCAGATCCGAGGCAGATTCAAAAGAAATATATGAGACAGTAAATTATAGAGGCTTTCAGGAGGTATTCCCTAAGTATATTTGCTCGGGTATAATAGATGCAGATCCTACCGAATTATTTGCATCAAGGGAAATGGAGAATTTTTTGAATGAAATGCGATCGCACTTTGATTTCATAATTATCGATTCGGCGCCTTTAATTTCCGTTATAGATTCTGAAATTCTATCTAAATATGTTGATCATTTAGTATTAGTTGTTTCCTCGGAAGTAACGGAAAAAAGAGTCTTGAATGAAGTATTAAAACTGATTAAAAGGATTAACATTCCCCTTCTCGGCATAGTATTGAATAATTTCAAACATAAAAGCGGGTATGATTATTATTTTAATAATTACTATAACTACTCGAAGGAAGACCATGTAAATGTTAATCATAAAAAAGAAAAAAGACATAGGAGTACCGATAATCCGGTAAATGCAAGATCAAATGAGAAAATGAATTTAAAAGAAACGGATGGAACGGCTATCTCCCGAAAATAATACATTTTTCAATTGACGTATTTGCAGAATAAAAAAAAGATCCGGCTTATATTTTTCTTTAAACTTAATTTTGTCCGTAAACTTTTTCTTCCAAATAAGAACCGGAATTGAAATCATGTGCTGGAGCGGATCGTTCAAAATTGTACCCTTTCCGGCTAAATTAAATAATTATAATATAAATAACCCGTTGTGTGAATTAAATACATTATTATGAAAAACTTTGGCTGTCAACCGGCGGAAAGTTTTTGATCGTAACCTAAAGATTTCATTAATGCTCTGAACGGTTTTAAATCCTAATTCACACAACTGTTTACCTTAAATTATTTTAATCTCCGAATAAATATTATGAAAGCAGTAATATTAGCGGGCGGATTAGGCACTAGATTAAGACCTTTTACCGAAATAATTCCCAAACCATTACTGCCGATCGGAGAAAAGGCCGTACTTGAAGTGCAATTAGAAGCTTTAAGCAGACACGGTTTTAATGAAATTTATCTGGCCACCAATTATAAGTCTAATTATATAGAAAATTTTATAGGAAACGGCGACAGATATGGTATTAAAGTAAAAATAAATAAAGAAGATAAACCGCTGGGGACAGTCGGTCCGTTGACATTATTAAAAGATAAACTAGTTGAACCCTTTCTAGTTATGAACGGAGATATCTTAACATTACTCAATTTTAGTGATTTGAGCAGTTTCGCAGAATCAAATGACAGTTTATTAACTGTTACCATTAAAGAATTGATTACACCTTTTCAGTTCGGCAATATATTTTTCTCCGGAAATTATGTAACCAGGATTGAGGAAAAGCCGAACATTAAAACAAATATACTGGCAGGAATTTATTTTTTTAAACCGGAAATTTTTGAATTAATTCCGGATAACGAATATTTCGGTATGGATACGTTAATAAACAAAATGCTTAATTTAAAAATACCTATCTCCGTATATTTAATAAAAGAGTACTGGCTTGATATCGGACAAATTGACGACTTCCAATCGGCCCAGAAAATTTACGAAACACATTTTGCAAATTGTAAATAAATGGAAACAATTTTAATAACCGGCGCCGGGGGGTTTATCGGCTCACACTTAGTTGAAATGTGTGTGCAGTACGGCTATAAAGTGAAAGCTTTTATCAGGTACAATTCCAAAAATAATTGGGGATGGCTGGAATACTCGGAATTTAAAAATGAAATTGAAATTATTTCAGGAGATGTTAGGGATTATGATTCAGTTTATAAAGCCTTAGCGGGCTGTAATACGGTATTTCATTTAGCGGCACTAATAGGAATTCCTTATTCTTATATTTCTCCCCTTGCATATGTAAAAACAAATATCGAAGGCACCTATAATATTTTAGAAGCTTCAAAAAACAGAGGCATTGAAAATATACTGGTAACGTCAACCAGCGAAACTTACGGATCTGCCCAGTACATACCAATAGACGAAATACATCCGATGATCGGGCAATCTCCTTATTCTGCCAGTAAAATTGCTGCCGACCAGCTAGCCTTAAGTTATTACCGTTCTTTTAACCTGCCCGTAAAAATAGCCCGTCCTTTTAATACATATGGTCCCAGGCAATCAGCCAGAGCAGTCATACCTACAATAATATCGCAAATATTAATAGGCAGTAAAACAATTAATTTAGGGAATTTAACTCCTACACGTGATTTGACCTTTGTGAAAGATACATGCAAAGGTTTTATAGAAATATTTAAATCGGAAACACTATTCGGAGAAATAATAAATATCGGGATGAATGAAGAAATCAGCATAGGAAGCCTTGTAGAACTAATCAAGGAAATAACCGGAGCAGAAATTGCAGTAAACGGAGAAGAACAGAGATTCAGGCCTAATAACAGCGAGGTAGTAAGACTGCACTGCAATAACGGGAAATTAATTAAGAATACAAACTGGAAACCTGAATTTGATTTAAGAAGCGGGATAACTGCGACCATAGAATTTATTAATAATTTTTTAAATTTATACAAACCGGAATTATATAATGTCTAGCTTCATTCCTTTGTCAGTCCCTTCAATTAAAGGGAATGAATGGAAATATATTCAGGAATGTCTAAGGACAGAATGGGTATCTACTGCCGGAAAATTTGTCGATCTTTTCGAACAAAAAATAACAGAGTATACCGGTTCCAAGTATGCAATTGCATGCGTTAACGGTACATCCGCACTACACACTTCCCTTTTAACAGCCGGAGTAAAACCAAATGATGAAGTCATTGTACCTGCATTAACATTTATAGCTCCGATTAATACTGTAAGATACTGCGGAGCTTACCCGGTTTTTATGGATGCAGACAAATATTATAACATTGACACCGAAAAGACAATTGATTTTATCAGTAAAGAAACGGTAATAAAAAAAGAAAATGCCAATGCAGCAGATAATGAATGGTTTGCTTATAATAAAAATTCCGGCCGAAGAATTTCAGCAATAATCCCGGTGCATGTATTCGGCAATGCAGTCCGGCTGGATGAAATAGTTAAAATCTGCAAAGAGAGAAATATTAAAATTATTGAAGACTCGACCGAGAGTCTGGGAACAAGATATCTAAGAGGAAAATTTAATAATAAACACGCCGGAACAATAGGTGACCTTGGATGTCTTTCTTTTAACGGGAATAAAATTATTACAACCGGCGGCGGCGGAATGATACTTACGGACAACTTACAATATGCAGTCAAAGCGAAATATCTGACAACACAGGCAAAAGATGATGCCGAAAGATTCATTCATAATGAAATAGGATACAATTACAGGCTTCCGAATATCCTGGCTGCTCTCGGCTTAGCGCAATTAGAACAACTGCCGGCCTTTATAATAAAGAAAGCAGAAAATTATACATATTATAAAAATTATATTGATAATATGGAAGGTCTTCGCTTAGGAGAAACACCCGAATATGCCGATAATAATCATTGGATGTACGCTTTGCAAATTGATAAATTGAAATACGGCAAGGATAAAGAACAACTAATGACTTACTTAAAAAATAATAATATCCAAACAAGACCTGTGTGGAAATTAAATCATGCTCAAAAAGCTTATGAAAACTTTCAAACGTATTTTATTGAAAATGCAGAAATATTATTCCAAAACACATTAAATATTCCTTGCAGCGTTAATCTTAATAAAGAGGATATAATAAGAGTAATAGGAAAGATTATTGAATTACATAATGATTTGGTTTTAAGCAAATAGATATTATTAACTTAAGAATCATAATTGTCATACCTAATCATATCGTACCGGGTTTTGGGAAGCCGGTGATATGCAGTTGAGTCATGACCTGAAAATAGTTTAAATATGCAGATTCCGAATCTTCCGTACGTCAGAAGGACGCCTAGTGAGAATGCATTCGGTAAAGGCCGGAATATCTAAAGCTGAAGA
Organism: Ignavibacteriaceae bacterium; assembly: GCA_046705645.1. Taxonomy (GTDB): domain Bacteria; phylum Bacteroidota; class Ignavibacteria; order Ignavibacteriales; family Ignavibacteriaceae; genus FEN-1297. The sequence continues at coordinate 11,857 of JBJKQE010000218.1, forward strand.
TTTCTTATTTTGAATAACTTCAGTAATATCCTGTACAAATAGATTTCGGTTTAAGATCTTATCATATTAGCGGATAGTTAAATAAATGCGGATAATGCCTTAATAAATAAATGAAAAGCCGGAGTTAAAATAATTTAATTCGGCATAAAAATTTTATCCTGCGGATATATAATATGGAATTAATAAACATTCTCACCACTTCGGAATATGAAAAATGGAATTTTTATCTAAAACAAATTCCATACGGGACTCAAGATATTTTTTATACCCCGGAATATTATAAGATATACGAAAATAACGGGGATGGTAAAGCATATTGTTTTGTTTTAAATGACAGCCGGAATACTATCTTATACCCTTACTTATTAAACAAAATTAATGATCTCGGATATATACTTAATAAGACTTACTATGATATACAGGGGGCATATGGTTATAACGGTGTCTTGTCTTCTACAGATGATCAATCCTTTATTAATAATTTTAATGCTGCTTTTTCCGAATATTGTATAGACAATGATATTATTGCCGAATTTACAAGATTTAATCCCATCATTAAAAACGAATTATTTTCAAAAAATTATTTAGATATAAAATTTAACAGAAAGACCGTCTATGTAGATTTAAAAGATGATTACAGCGAGATATATAAAAATTTTGCAAGTTCTGTTAAAAGCAATATAAAAAAAGCAATATCCAATAATTTGTCGGTTAAGATCTTTCAAAATACATTTCCTTGTAAAATGAGCTTTATTGAAATGTATGAAAAGACAATGAAGCGTGTTAATTCCAGTCAATATCTTTTATTTAACAGGGAATATTTTGAAGATACATTTAGAGAATTAAAAGTAATACATTTTGTAGAATTTAAAGAAAATATTCCGATAGCATCGGCTATATGTTTAAGCCATAATAAATATTTACACGTGCATTTTGAAGCTTCGAATATTGAATATCAGCAACTAAGGCCGAATGATTTATTAATTGACGATATAATAAAATTTGGTATTGAAAATGAGTATTCAATCCTGCATTTGGGGGGAGGAAGAACTACAAATGGAGATGATGCATTATTAAGATTTAAGAAAAAATTTTCGATTAAAAATTTAGATTTTTTTACAGGTATGAAAATTTATAATGAACAAGTTTATAATAACGTTTGCAATCAATGGGAAGAAAAATATCCCGGCTTGACCAATAAGTATAAAAATTACTTGCTTAAATACCGGTATACCGATGAAGAAAATATATTTAAAGGAAACATTGATCTTATAAGTCAAAGCCAAAACTGCGGAATAAAGTCCTCTGAGCAAAAAATAAAATAGCATTCATTTCCAATAACTATCCAAGAAATAATTCACAGCCCAATAGACTGTAACCTAATGCTAAAATTCATTAAAAATCATTTCTCAAAAAATATTTTAAATGGATTAGGCGCCGTAACTTATTTGAACGGTGTAAAATCCTTAATTCCCATAATATCCGTACCGGTATTTATAAAGATTATCGGCGTGCAAAATTACGGCGAGTGGATATTAATCAATTCAATTGTTTTTTATTTTACTTACGTCGATCTCGGACTGAATAGAATTCTTGCAAATTCAATGACAATTGACGTCGCTGCCGGAAAAATAAATACTGCACTGAGAAATTTTCAAAAAGCATCAACTTTTATTTTAATAATTTCATTTTTATTCATACTATTTGATCTGCTGCTGTTCTTTTGGGATTATATTTCCATTTTTGTCAACTCCGATTTTCTCGGTGCCGAAACAACCAAGATGATATTTTTCTACTTAGTTCTAAACGCGATTATAACGCTAAATTTTACTTATTTAGAAGCGGTATTCAGAAGCTCCGACAATTTCTCATACGGAACATATTTGATTTCTTCAATAGATTTATTCAGCAGATTAATTTTACTAGGAGTTCTTTTATTCAGTGAAGACCTGGTTCTAAGTGTTTTTATTATGTCCGCGATATCATTATCGGGCTTTTTAATTACAATAATCCTGCTTAAAAAAAAGTGCATCTGGCTGAAAATAAAGCTTCTGGTTCCGGATAAAATATTTTTTAAGGAATTTCTTAAGCCCTCACTTTCATATTTTTTCTACGAAATGGGGAATTCCCTTAACATGCAGGGGTTGAATATAGTAGTGGGTACAATGCTCGGGCCATTGACCTTATCAATTTTTTCAACGATAAGAACAATGGTGAATTCGGTTAAGACATTTGTTAATTTAATTTCTCATGCTTACTGGCCGGAATTTTCGAGAGTATTCGGAAGAAAAGATTACCCCTCCTCAAAAAAATTGTTAAATCAGGCTTTCAAAATAAACATGTACGGCACCATAATTCTAATATTATTTTTTTTTATTTTCGGAAAAGATATTTATTTAATCTGGCTTAATCATAGTCTAGAATTTAATAATCTTTTTTTTATTTTACTGCTAATCAACCTGGTAACTTATTCGCTTTGGGATACTAATCTTTACTTCTTAATTGCTTCGAACAAACATTCTTTATGCGGAATAATATTTATTGTTTTTTCATTTCTGCTGGTAATTTCAAGCATCTTTACGATCAAACAATTCGGAATCGAAATAATTCCGGCATTTACAATTATAACAGATATATTATTTTGTATTGTTGTATATAACGAGCTGGCTAAAGTATTCCAAGAAGGTACATTTTCGTTTGTATTATATCAGCTTAGGAAATTATTATTAATGGCTCCCAATCCCCAAACCGGGAATTAAGCACTGACAAATCATCTTTGGATTAAAATTACAAATAGTAATAATACAATCATATTTTATTTTTTCTATTTGAAATAATTATTTATGGAAGAAGAATATTTAAAAGACTTCATTAGGAAGAAAATAATCTTATTCAATTTATTATTTTTTATAAATATCCTAACACCGTATACTACATGGTCTTATTATATCCAGATAATATCCTTTTTTATAGTAATTATTTTTTTAAAAAACAGTTTTTCAATCCTGGATACCAAAACGATCTTTATAATTTGTGCAATCTTTATAAGCTTTATGCTTGCACTTTTTTGGTCAAATACTACGGGGCAGAATTATTTAAGATTTGCCAACATACTGCTGCTATTTTTATTTTTCCCTTTAACTCAATATTTTTCCATAAAACCTACGGTATTATTTTTAATTCTGACTATAATTTTTATTTCACAGTTAGTTTATTTTTTAAATATTCCCCAGGTAATCAAATTAATAAATAATATTTACCCGCAAGATATTTACCAAAATGCGATAGGCAACGGTTCCTTTAACTTATTAATAACAAAATATACATTTAGAACCGGTGGAATTTATCATAACCCTAATAATTGCGGACAAGTTTTAAATCTGCTGTTAGTCATTTATATAATTGAGTCTAAAAACAGGAAACTGCAATCGAATTTGTTCTTTTACCTAATTTTATTTTTAGCAATTATATTAACAGGCAGCAGGACAACCGCGTTAATAACAATATTAATAATTTTATACTATCTTTTTAGGATTAAAAATTATAATAACCGAGTACCGTTATTTGCAGTTTTTATTTTATTCATAATAATTATAAGTGTTTCCGAGCTCCGGATATTTAATTTTATTCAAAATGTCCAAAGTCATTATCACAGCAGCCTGACTTCAAAATTCGGTGTTTTAAATTATTACGTTGGGAAAATAGATTTTGCACATCTGCTTTGGGGAAACTTCAATTTAAGTATTTTACAAAATATGAATTTAATTAGAGAATTCGGAATGAATATTTTTGATAACGAAATAGGTTATTTGATATATTCTTTAGGCTTTTTCGGCTTACTTGCATTTATAATTTTTTATTACCGGATTTATAGAGAAGGCAATTCATATGCTAAGCTAATAATAATATTAGCTTTATGGTCAATCACTTCCTCGGTCTTTTTTCAATTTAAATTCAGTTTTATTTTTATGCTAATTCTATCAAATTATTATCAATACAGCTATACTAAAGCAGAGTATTTAAAAATATTATATCCTAATGAAATTCAATTATGACTATAGGAATCGATGCATCAAATATCAGGACCGGCGGCGGCCTAGCTCTTATATTAAATCTTGTAAAGAATTTAATAATTCAAAATAATAACAGTGTTAATATTATATTATGGAGCAGCAAATCTACATTAAGTCATTTTGATCAATCTCAAAATCTTTTATTGAGAAATCATCCTTTTTTAAATAAGCCGGTACCTTACCGCATAATATGGAAAATATTTATTCTAAAAGAAGAAATAAAAAAAAATAAATGTGATATTTTATTAGTACCTGACGGAATAAATCTTACCAATTTCCATCCTTTTGCGGCAATGGCTTTAAATATGCTGGTATTTGAGAACATTGAAAGACAAAGATACGGCATGAGTATTCAAAGACTAAGATTAAAATTATTAAATATTGTCCAGACAAATACTATTAAAAGAGCAGACGGAATAATCTTTACATCGAGATATGCCCAAAAATTAATTTGCAATAATTTATCTATAAAAAATAATCATTCGACTTTTATTTATTATGGAAAAACAAATAATTTTTCGGCAAGTCCGAAAGATCAGGAAAAAATTACTAATTACAGCCCTTCCAATCCTATAAGAATACTGTACGTATCGGTTATAAATTTATATAAACATCAGTGGAATGTTGTGGAAGCAGCAGCCGGTTTATACGACCAAGGAATTCCCGTAAAACTAATATTAATAGGAACGGCATATAAAAAAGCATATTTAAAGCTCAAGAAGGTAATAAAGGAATATGATCCGAAAGGTAATATTGTGGAGTATTTAGGTTATTTAAATAGAGATCAACTGGAAAAGCAGTATAAAAATGCGGATATTTTTGTATTCGCATCTACATGTGAAACAAATTCATTCATCTTAACCGAAGCTATGTCCACCGGACTTCCCATTGCGTCTTCAAACTACGAATCAAATTTTGAAGTATTGGAAAACTCCGCAATTTATTTTGATCCTTTAAACGTTGAAGATATAAGTGCAGCTATAAAAAAATTAATATCGAATACCGAATTAAGAAAAGAATTGGCTGAACAAAGTTATAAAAGATCTGAAGAATTTTCCTGGGAAAAAAGTTCAGATAAAACTATTGAGTTTTTATCAAAAATATTAAAAAATAATCAAGTTTATTCAGCTTCCCGAAAATAGAAATACAATTTATAAAACTTTAACTCTATTATTCCGTATAACCATAATTAATTTAGAATTAAAGCTAATATTAATCCCTTCCTGAATTAAATCTTATGAAACAAATAATACAAAATCTAAAAAGCGGGGAAACATTTTTAGAAGAAGTTCCAATACCCGCAATAGGGGCAAAAAATGTCCTTATTAAGAATAAATGTTCCTTAGTTTCACTTGGCACAGAAAGAATGCTGGTTGAATTTGGAAAAGCAAATATTATAAATAAAGCTCTTCAACAGCCGGAAAGAGTGAAACAGGTAATCGATAAAATAAAAACAGAGGGATTAACCACATCAATAAAAAATGTTTATAAAAGGCTTGACGATCCTTTACCTCTCGGATACTGCAGTTCAGGTGAGATTATCGCAGTCGGTGAAGAAGTAACAAATTTTAAAATCGGAGACCGAGCGGCTTCCAACGGACCTCATGCCGAGTATGTTTCGGTACCGGAAAACCTGGCAGCGCATATTCCGGATAATGTTAGTTACGAAGAAGCTGCTTTTACCGTAATCGGATCAATTGGATTACAAGGTATTAGATTATTAAATCCTACATTTGGAGAAACAATAGTAGTATTTGGTTTAGGCTTAATAGGATTAATAACAGCTCAGTTATTAATTTCAGGCGGATGCAAAGTTATAGGAATAGATAAAGATCCTAGGAAATTGGAAATAGCGAAAGGAATAGGGATAACAGTAATAGATAACTCTTCTGAAAATGATCCCGTTAAAATTGTCGAATCAATTACAGAAAGTACCCGGGCAGATGGAGTAATAATAACCGCTTCTTCAAAATCGGATGAAATAATATCGCAAGCTGCCCGTATGAGCAGAAAAAGAGGCAGAATAATTTTAGTAGGCGTTGTCGGATTAAATATCAAACGGGCAGAATTTTACGATAAGGAACTCACCTTTCAAGTCTCATGTTCATACGGACCCGGAAGATATGACGAAGATTATGAACAAAAAGGAATCGATTATCCCCTGCCCTATGTACGCTGGACGGAAAATAGGAATTTCAAAACTATTTTGACTGCAATATCTAAAGGTCAGCTTGATGTTAAAAAATTAATCAGTGAACAAGTCGAACTGAAAGACTACTTAAAGATTTATAATAATATCGGATCATCATCTTCAATAGCGTCCATGTTAATTTATCCTGAATGTTCGAACGGTGCTGCAAATATCCGGATTTTTTCAAACAAATTTAATAGTCAAAGAAATAATATCGGTATTGTGGGAGCCGGGAACTTCACAAAGATGACACTACTGCCTGCTTTGAAAAATACAAATGCACATATTAAATATATTGCAAGCTCCGCCGGAGTTAAAGGAACATTTTTAGCAAAAAAATATTCAATAGATAACAGTACAACCGATTATAAGAACATACTTAAAGATAAGGATGTGGATTTAGTTTTAATTATTACCAGGCATAATTTACATGCAGTACTTGCAAAAGAAGCTCTGGAAGCCGGGAAAAATGTATTTGTCGAAAAACCATTAGCTATTAATAACAACGAACTTGACGATGTTATATGTTCATATCGGAATTCCGGAAAAACATTAACAGTCGGATTTAACAGAAGATTTTCGCCGTATATTAAAAAGATGAAAGATTTAATTGGAAATTCAGGAGAACCGATTAATATTACGGCGACAATGAATGCAGGGTTTATCCCGGGAAACTCCTGGGTACATGATATGAAAATAGGCGGCGGCAGAATTATCGGAGAAGCATGCCACTTTATAGATTTATTGGTTTATCTAACCGGAAGCAAGGTATTATCGATAAATGCTGCTTCATTAGGAGAAATACAAAACGAAAATACGGATAATGCATCTATATTATTAAAATTTGAGAACGGTTCTAACGGAGTAATAAACTATTTTGCAAACGGAAGCAGAACTTATTCCAAAGAGAGGATAGAAGTTTTTTTTAATTCAAAAACTTTAATTCTAGACAATTTCCGTGAATTAAAAGGATTCGGATTTAAGAGTTTCAGAAAAATGAAAGGTAAATTAGATAAAGGTCATCTGAACCAGTTCAAGCTTTTAATTGAAAGAGTTCAAAACGGAGGTGAGCCTTTAATTGAATTCGATGAAATTATTAATGTAACAAAGGCATCCTTTGCAGTTTTAGAATCCATAAAATCAAATAAATGGATTAAATTATAAAACTCCCACTTACTTTTACCACAAAATTAATTTTTACTTAAAGATTTTAATATTGAAAAAGATAATTACTTTTATTCAAGCTGCATTTAACATGGGATGGGATTACACCTTTTACAGAACTAAATATGAGATTTTTAAAAAAATAGGACTATTAAAATGGAAATTTCCCGAATCTTTTAAAGAAAAAAAATTTATAACACTTAAAGAATGGCGTAAAAATTATAAACCATTTTTTTTTGACGACAGAGAGGAAATAAAATTACTTAGTAATAAAAAAGAAAAGAATGAAAAAGAATACCATGATATAATAAAAGGCAGAATTAATTTCTTTAACGCGGTTAAATATGATTTAGGCAATAACTATGACTGGGTTACAAATCCAGAAAACGGGTATAAATACAATGCGAGAATGCATTGGATAAATATTCCGGATTTTTCGGAAAAAGCCGGGGACATAAAATTTGTCTGGGAAAAATCCAGGTTTGTATATTTATATACAATAATTAGATATGATCAAAAATATAAATGCGACAATTCAAAGTTTGTTTTCAGTGAAATGATCTCATGGATAAATTCAAATCCGTTAAACTGCGGACCTAATTTTCTATCCGGCCAGGAGATATGTATAAGATTATTAAACTGGATATTTGCTCTTTATTTTTACAAAGATTCCGAAAACTTGACCGAAGAATTATTCCAAACAATTATGAATTCGATATACCGGCAGACAGATCATGTATTTAAGAATATCAATTTTTCAAGAAAGACGGTTAGAAATAACCATGCAGTGACTGAAACCCTTACACTCTATTTAGCCGGGCTTATTTTCCCTTTTTTCAACCATTCAAATATCTGGAGAACAAAGGGCAAAAAATGGTTTGAAGAAGAGATAAACTATCAGATATACGATGACGGAACATACATACAATATTCAATGAATTATCATCGCGCAGTTATTCAATTATTAACATGGGCATTTTACTTATCGGAGATAAATGACGATAAATTTTCAGAGGATACTTATCGTCGTTGTGCAAAATCAATAGAATTTCTTATGGCCTGTCAAAATAAATTTAACGGTCAACTCCCCAATTACGGTGCAAACGACGGGTCTTTATTTTTTCAACTTAATGACTGCGAGTACAGAGATTACCGCCCTCAGTTAAATGCAATTTATTATTATTTTACAAATTCTTATTTGTATAAAGACGGAATATGGAATGAAGATATTAACTGGTATTCAATCAACTTAAATAAAAAAAGAATAGATCAAAAAACCGATCTAAAAACTTTTCCTAAAATAAATCTCCCCAAAGAAATAAACACTTTCAAATCGACCGGGTATTTTATAATAAGAGACGAAGAAACATTGATTTTTATAAGGTGCGGTAATCATAAGGACCGCCCGTCACAGGCAGATAATCTCCATTTGGATTTGTGGTACGAGGATATGAATATTCTTCATGACGGCGGATCATATAAATACAACACGGATAAAGATATGATGAAATATTTTTTCGGAACTGCATCGCACAATACAGTTATGCTGGAAGATTACGACCAGATGCTTAAAGGCCCCAGATTTATTTGGTTAAACTGGACACAGGCTATTTACGCTTCTTTAACGGAAGATAATGATAATTTTATTTTTAAAGGTGAAATAAGAGCATTTAATTATCTAAATAAAAAAATAACTGCGGAAAGAAAAGTAACCAAAAAAAAAGGTAAGTGCCGTGTTATAATTGAGGATAAAGTAATTAATAAACCTAATATAAAATTGCACCAGATATGGAATACAAATTATCCGTCTTTTATTGATTTTAATTCTGTCGATAATAAAGATAATGAAATTAAGCCTATTATCAGGCAGGCCTTATATTCCGATAAATACGGCGTGCTAGAACCTTCATCTCAAATTATATTTTCAACTGTAAACGACTATATAAAAACAGAAATAAAAATAAAATCTTAGTAATGCATATTCTTTTAATCCACCAATATTTTGTCGATAAAGGCGACTCCGGGGGACTGCGGTTTAACGAAATGACTAAAGTATGGGCCGAAATGGGGCATCGTATCACTGTTATCAGCGGTATGGTACATTACGCAACCGGGAAAAAAGCAGAGAGATTTAAAGGTCATTTTATTTCAAAAGAAAAATATTGTGAGAATGTCGATTTAATTCACTGCCATGTATCCGAGGCGTATAATAAAAATTTTTTAGGAAGACTTTGGGCATATTTTTCATTTGTAATTTCAAGTATAATCTGCATAATATTTACTGCCAGAAATAAATATGATTTAATTCTTGCGACCTCTCCCCCGCTTTTTGTAGGTATTACGTGCTTGATAATTTCCCGCCTATATAAAATACCTTTCATATTTGAAGTTCGCGACCTTTGGCCGGAATCTGCCGTAGAAACCGGCGTATTAAGAAACAAATTATTAATCAGAATATCCTATAAGTTTGAAAAACTTATCTATAAAAAGTCCAGACTTATCAATGTACTAACCACTGCTTTCAGAGATAAACTTATACGTGAAAAAAATATACCGCCTGAAAAAATTATTTATATCCCTAACGGTTCGGATTTTTCAATATCCGACAGAATTATGTGTAATTTTAATAAAATAGAATTCCGGAAAAAACATGGGTTAAACGGGAAAATGATTATAACTTATGTAGGAGCACATGGAATAGCAAATCACTTAATGCAGGTAATTGAAACTGCCGAATTATTAAGAGATAAAGAAATATTGTTTTTATTGATTGGAGACGGAATGGAAAAGAATATGCTTAAAGAAGAGGTAAGAAAAAGAAATTTACAAAATGTTAAGTTTATAGATTCAGTTCCCAAAGAAAAGATTTTTGAATATATACTTGCTTCTGATTTCGGAGCCTCAATATTAAAGAAGACAAATACGTTTAAGACAGTTTTATCAAACAAAACATTCGATTACATGTCGTGCAAGAAACCGATATTTATGTTAATTGACGGAGTGTCAAGAGAATTAATTGATAAGGCGGATTGCGGCATATATTCCGAACCCGAAAGCCCTAAAATGTTTGCAGAAAATATAAAAAAAATATTAAACGGGAATAAAGATATTTGGATTTCAAAAGGAGAAAATGGTTATAATTATGCAAAGTTAAATTTTAACAGAATTGAACTTGCAAAAAAATACATCAAAGAAATTGAAAGGGTAATTTAATTTTATTCAAATCTAATTAATTATTCTTTACTGCCTTATATAAGGAAATAGAAATTACTTAAAAAGTCCTTCATTATATAAATTAAGAAAATAATTCTTTTAACATATCTTAATAATGTATAATATTTTTAAGCGTTTATTAGACATAATAATATCATTTTCGGTATTATTTTTTTTATCACCTCTAATATTATTATTAACCCTAATATTAATTTTCACCGGTGAACATGAAGCCTTCTTCTCTCAGGAAAGAGTCGGCTATAAAAATAAAAAGTTTAAGCTGTATAAATTTGTAACTATGAAGAATTGTGACAATTATAATCCTGATATGGAATTTTCCAAATCTAATTATTCAAGAATAACACCCATCGGTAAATTTTTAAGATATACTAAACTCAACGAGTTGCCTCAATTTCTAAATGTCCTAAAAGGTGATATGAGCCTGGTCGGTCCCAGGCCTTTAATTCCAATAAGTTTTGAAATGTATTCGGACGATGTAAAAAATAAGATTTATTTTATAAAACCCGGTCTTACCGGTGTCGGTTCTATCTTTTTTAGGGATGAAGCAAAGCTTTTTAAAAATTCCAATGTAAATATGAAAGAATTTTATAAAAAAAATATCATCCCTTATAAAGGTACTTTAGAAATGTGGTACTTTGAAAATAAATGCTTCGGGCTGGATTTAATTATTTTGATTCTAACTGCCTGTGTTATTTTATTCCCAAAACTAAATTTTTATTATAAGATTTTAGAAAAATTTCAAATAGGAGAAAAATCAAATATATCCCAGTTTGATATAGACTTTAGCCGCAAAATAAATATAAAAATTAAAAGTAATGTCAATTAAAAATATTCTACTATAATATTCAGTACTACTGAGGTACTTGAGATAAATTTCCGTTGCTTTTACTCCAATAAGAATCTATATCAACATTATCAACAGAACCATCTAAATTAAAATCACCTTGCAAATAACCGTTTTTACCATTTTGCAAACGCCAAATATTATTTCTATCGGTACTGCTTATTCCTCCATTAGAGTCTCCGTCACCGGCATACATACCATACAAAGAATTGCCGAGAAATACTAAAGAATTTATTCCATAGGCCTGCGATTGTTTTTTAGAAAAATCAAATAAATCAGATTTATCGGAAAGCCATATTGCACTTGAACTCATAACCGCCAAATGATTTCTATGCCGGACAACAACATAATAATTCCCTTCCGGTATAAAATCAAATCTTAGTAGTGATTTGCCGTCTAAATCGACAATATAGCCATCGTTTCTAAGAAAACAAGCTCTGCGGGCAATAGTAGTATTACCATAAATATTTGTTCTTAACTCAACTATTACCCAATCCACAATTAGTGGCGGAACTGCATTAACAGATTCTTTTCCTGAGTAATTCCAAGGTGAAATATTATAGGGCTGTGAATTAGGAATTAAATTCTCAGTATTTAATAAGTCAGTCATTACTCCATCTCTATAAGGACCTTGTAAAAAGACTTTAATATTCGCTTGAATAAAAATATGCTGAAAAGCTCCAATGTCAGGCTGATACTCCGGTATAGACATGCCGTTAAAATCTTTATCCAGACTAACATTTATCCCAGCTATTATACTAGGAGAATTCTTTTGTAAAATATAATCGTTAATTCCCGGATTAGTAAATAATGGATCTCCTGATTTGCTATGGCTATCCTGATTTGAATTACTTGTCCATGCGGATAAAGATGAATATCCAGTTGAGCCGGTTTGGATAATGTCGTTATTATTAGGAAGGTAAAATTGATTATAATCGCTATTAATATTTCCTTTCCCAATAATTAAGCAATAGCCGAAACTTCTCAAATTAGCTAAAATGTTATTTTTGATTGTGCAATTGTCGGCATTGACAAAATAGATACATCCTTCTCCAAATGCATTCTGATAAATAGTATTATTTAAAAAATTTAACTTTCCGCCGATTTGTGTATCGACGCCAAAACCGGCACCATTATCACTGCCGCCGTTATTTGTTAATAGATTATAATAAATGTTTACTAAACCGCCGCTGGCAACATTTCCTATTATAATACCGCCGGTATGGCTTTGAGAATTATGAAAATAATTATATCTAATAGTAATACTATTAGCTCCATTGGCACCATCAAAATTTAAGTTGCTGTAATTATCACTAGCTTCGCAGTTTTCGACAATACAATCATTGCCTTTATAAATTCCAAATCCATGACCGTCTGTATAAACACCGTTGGTATAATGTATATTATGGCTTGCAACATTATTAGAAAATGTATTCTCATCGGCAATATTCGAGTAGAACCCATTACCGTTATAATCTGCCACGCAATTTGATATTGTATTGTTATTATGCCCATTGTACATGATTATACCGTCCTGCCTATTAGCATAAAGATTGCAGCTATCAATAAAACAATATCCGTTAGGCTGCGGACCGTTTAGACGAATACCGGCATAACTAGCATATCGACAATCAATGTTTTTGATATTTATATATTGTTTTGAATCTAAATAAATACCGTATTGCCTTGAACTAGCCTCAACAAGGCTTGCATTCGGATCTGTTTTTGAATAAATATAAATGCTTAGAGGATTTGATGTACCGTCAATATAAAATTCATTCTCTGAATTAAGGTTAGATATGGAATTGACTAAATTGTACAATACTCCATTTACTGCAACTACAATTGAGTTCCAGCTTGTAGAATTTGGAGAATAATTTGCCGCCCAAACATTTGTTGTGTTTTCAGTCCATGAAGTAATGATATTTGCCGCATTAATTATTGGTGCATTTCCGTTACCATAGGCATCAATAGTTACAGGCTGGGTTTGACTCCCGGAAGAAGGAAAGTTAAGTTGTTCTCTCCATAAATCGCCGCGCTTAAAGTAGATATTATCGCCTGGTTTGAATTTGAATGAATTTACTTTTGCAATAGTTCTCCACGCTGTTTTATCACTTAAGCCGTTGGAATTATCATTGCCGGTATTTTTTATATAATAATTCGCCGCAAACAAATTAGCGGCAAAGAAAAATGTTAAAAAAATACTTTTCATATTTAGTGCTCAGATTTTATATTATTAAATAACTACAAAAAGTTCAGCAACTAAATTAAATTATGTAAAACATGAATTACATATTTATAATAACAAAAAATACCGATAAGGAAATTAAAAAAATTTATTTAGAAATAACCATATAAATTATTCAAATTTGAAATCAGTACCTGCGTTAAAAGAAAAACTAATTATAAAAACTATTAAATAATTTTTACACTATTTTTAGTCTATTTTAATAATATCATCTTTTTAAACCTAGTATAATCTCCACATATAATTCCGTACATGTAAATCCCGCTGCTCATATTTTCAGCTTTAAAATTAATTGAATAAGTTCCGGCAAGTTTATCTTCGTCCAATAAAACTCTTAATTTTTTACCAAGAATATCATATAATAAAATACTTACATGTGAATGAAACGGAATTGAAAATTTTATAGTAGTTGAAGGATTAAAAGGATTCGGAAAGTTTTGAAATAAATTAAATTTATTCGGGATCATATCATCCTGATATCCATTAGTTATTCCGTCAGCAGTGAAAATGGAGTTTTCGTTACTCCATATTTCATTTTCCCAAATGTTCGTGTTGTCAAGACCATAAATTGCCCAATTAGCATTATTAGTCTGCCAAATTAATTTAGATGATCCGTTAGCCTTTCTTATACTAAAACTTAACTTTGCTATATTAGTCCATGCGGGACTTTGAGCAACAATTGTTCCTTTATTAGAAAAGAGTGATTCAATATTAATCCAAATTTGATTTGGGAGAGGCCTTGTTATTGTAGAATTATAATTTGCATCCTGAAAGTTTATAAATTCGTAATCGACATCTTTTAACGGTAATGCGGGAAATGAAATAGATGAGCTGTCGAAATTAAATATAATTGTCGAACATCCCAACGTATCAGGACTTGTATTTGTATTAATTTGCAATTCAATTATGTAATGTAATGAATCTTGACTTATTACTTGGAACCTGCCGTTAACTGACGGATATGCAAATGATTTTTGATTTGATAAGAAGAAGGTAAATAATATTGCAATACAAGTAAACTTAATTTTTATTTTTGATATATTATTTGTCAAAAACATAAATTATTCATTACTGTTTAATTTAGATTAATACTTTGCCATGCATATCATTATAAATTTTACCATTGGGATGAAGAATAAATAAGCAATTTACAGGATGAGTTATGCAAATAATGCTAAAGCAGAAATAATACGAAGTTAACTCTTTATAATTTCAAAAGATAAAATGATAATTTATAACATCCATATTTTATTAAATTATCCGCTATCCAAAGGAGTTTCTAACAAAAATAATACCCAACATGAATTTTATTGTTGGCTATTAATATTTTGTATGGCATATTAAGGCTCTTTACAACTGCCGGAACTATTTATTTTAATATTTTTATTGAAACTTAATTTATTTTAATTTGTCAATGTTTAAGTATTAACTGCATTAATTACTTCAATTTCAAAATCCCATAATATTAAAATTTAATTCAAGTAATTCTTACAGGTAACGCTGTTGAAAACTGTAATAATTTCTTTGTGATTTAAAAAGCATCTATTTAAAAAACTCAAATTAAATAACGTTTTAAAAATTGCAATTAATATATAAAACTACTTTAAAGTACTGTGTGATGAAAAATCAATAAAACATTTTAAAAATTATAAGCGATTATTTGACTAAGCTTTATAACTAAAGAATATTATTATTAATTCAGCAGATAGAATAATTCATTGTAAAAAGTTAAAACTTAAAAAAGAATTTAAAATCATGAATAAGATTAAATATAAACCCGGCGACATAGTTGAGGTTCTCCCGCCTAATGAGATTATGAAAACCTTGGATCCACAAGGGACATTAAATAACATGCCGTTTATGCCGGAGATGCTTAAATACTGCGGCGTGAAATTTAAGGTAAAACATAATATCAATAAAACTTGTGTTGAATGTTTAAATCCTAACAACTTAATAGTAGACGAAATGAGAGAATTTATTTGGGACGATGTAGTTTTACTTGAAGATTTAAGGTGCGACGGCAAATATCATGGCAACTGTAAAATTAACTGCATGATATTCTGGAGAGCAGAATGGTTAAGAAAATCTATTGAGGCGCGTACGTCTAGTTATACAAAAAAAAATGATGAAAATGTATTACTTAAGAAATTAATAACACAACACAATAACGGCAAATACTTTTGCCAGTCGACTCAACTTTCCTCGGCTACAATATTTATTTCAAGAAAAAAGCGTTTGTTAAAGCTTATTAAAGAAACATTAACAGGCAGGATTAAATTTACTATAGCTATTAAATCAATAATCAAACCCAAGTTAAGAGAATGGAAAAAGAACAGATATATAAAAGGCGAACTTACTAAAACACCCACTTATAGTTTAAATCTGCAGCCAGGAGATTTGGTAGAAGTTAAATCCCTTTCTGAAATAATCGGGACACTAGATAAAAATGGGAAAAATAAAGGTCTGAAATTTTATAATGGAATGGTAGAATATTGCGGGGAAAAATTAAAAGTAAAAAATAGACTTGATAGGATGATTAATGAAGCTACCGGAGAAATGATGAATCTTGAGAATACGGTGATTTTAGAGGATGCTGTCTGTGATTATGACTACCGTCTTTACGGCTGTCCAAGATTAAGATACCAAATCTGGAGAGAAATATGGTTAAAAAAAGTAAATAATGTTTAAGACATATTAAATATTAAAAAATATTTTTGACCTTTTTTATTTTATAAATCATTCGTTTCACTTCACAGTTTCAAAGCGCCTTACCATTTATGCTGTTTGACGCCATAGTTTTTTAGTAAACTGCTGGCGTCAGAAAATAGTTATTAATTTAATATAAATAATCCCTTCCCAACTTGAGAAGGGATTTTATGATTAATATAAATAATAAATACATTAAATTATTTCATCAAAATCATCTTTTTTACTTCAATGGAATTACCGGCCTGGAATTTGTAAAAATAAATACCGCTGGCCAGGTGTCCCGCATTCCATGCATAATTATATTCGCCTGCAGGCATAATTTGATTTACTATTGATGCAACCTCCTGTCCGATACTGTTGTATATTTTAAGCGAAACAAATTCCTGCCGGTTAACTACAAACTTTATAGACGTTGAAGGATTAAATGGATTAGGATAATTCTGGAAGAGACGATGATTACCGTGCCCGTTATCCGGATCTGCAAAATCATGACCTTTATTTTTATTCATGATTACAATAGAGCCCAAAGCAATATTCTGATTATCTGCATTATCATATATCATTTCCCCGTCTTCATTATTCCATATCCTTATTCTAAATTGATCATTTTTGTTTCCATGTTTTGCCTTATCAATTACAGTTACCAAAAATCCGTAATCTCCCTTTCCGTTAATTTCGGCAGCGCCTCTGATTAATGCTTCGTTTCCGTTAACAATAAGCCAGTCATAATCATTACTATTTAAGTGCAAGAAAGAATTTTTTAACAGGAAATTAGTATTACCTTTAACATCCTTAAAATTTCCGGTGTACTTAGCAGAAAACCCGAAGACTGCCGGACCGTGAGTATTGTTATTACCGTACAATGCTCCTTTAGGTGATAAAACAATTCCTCCGCCCTCTGCAGATCCCGCATTATCCGGTAAATGAATTGCAGCAATTCTTCCGTATACATCCGGACGAATAACTTGAAGCTTAGTAGTCACATATTCAGTTAAGACCTGGAACTCCGACAATCCATCATAGATATACGGATCGGAAAAAGTTATTCCCAGCATACTTAAAAAAGAAATTACCGCTTCATTTGCAGCTACTTTATAAGTTTTACCCGGGTCAATAGGAATACCGTTTACTCTAACACTCGTTAATCTTGTTCCGGGTGATAAAGTCCCGTCATACACATAATTTAATCCGGAAGCTTGAATGAGAAACTCATCGTTAAGATCTATTGTTGAAAGAGTATAACCCAAGGCATTTAACAAGTCACTTCCCTTCATATTAAAAGTTGCCAGCCTGAATCCTAATCCATTATCTGTATTAAAGCCATATCCGTTTACCCTAAACAGGTCAGCAGCAACAATTGGTCCTTTATATAAAGGCTGAGCAGTGAATCCGCCGGGTTCAATAGCAATATCCGCCCCGGTTTTCCATTTAAATGCGTTGGTAACAAGATCTCCAATTGGTGTATCATGAATTCCCGGACTTAAAAGATTATCCGCAACTTCATCAAGCGTATTGGTTACATTTCCAATTTGCTTTGAATAGACCGCACCGTAAGTGTTTTCAATTTCGGAAATCAAATCGTTAACAATTGCATTGACAGTCGGATCTAAAGGTATGGAACTATCCAGATGTATTGCTTTATAATTTAACAGACTTACACCTGATGCTGAAACTGCTAACTGCATCTTTCCCATGTATTCATAAAAAGCTCCGGCCTGTACTATGTAGGTTTTCTTCCCGGAGGGATTAGTCACTTCAACTGGCTGTTTGAAAAGATAATGATCATGTCCGCCGACAATTACATTAATCCCCGGAATATTTGAAGCAATTAGTTGATCGAGATTATAGCCCAGATGAGATAATAAAATTATCACGCTGCACGTATCCGATTTGAGTTTTGAAATCATATTTACGGCAATCTGGATTATATTAGTATCGATAACTGCAGGCAAAGGCATTGAAAGCAGATTAGTTTCAGGAGTAGTTAAACCAAAAATTCCGACCTTAATATTACCAAGCTTCTTTTCCGCATACGGGAAAATGTAATTTTTCAGATCGGCAAGAGACGGATCATCCAAAATTAAATTAGCGGATAGAAGAGGAAATCCTTTACCCGGATCAAATGCTCCCCTAAGTGCGGCATTTAAAGTAGAAGGCCCTAAATCAAATTCGTGGTTCCCTACCGTCATTGCATCAAATCCCAGCTGCTTCATGAGCTCAAATTCCGGAACTCCGAAAAACTTGTTGAAGAATAAGTCACCGATAAAGGCATCACCGGCATGTAATACCAGGACATTAGGATCAACCGCTCTTGTTTCACCAATTAAAGTTGCTGCCCTTGCAATCCCGCCTTGAGTTCCCTGCAGATCCGATGTACGCGGCCCCACCGGCGCTAAGGCTGAATGTGTATCATTTACATGCAGAATTGTAAGAGTATCGACTTGAGCAGTTAAATTTCCTAAGCTCAGAATACAAACAAGACATAAGTTAAAAAGGAAGAAATGTTTTTTCATAAGATCCCCGGTTTTAATTAAAAAATTTTTAATTACTTATCCGTTAGAAAAGCTAAATATTTAGTTTTAATGGATTGTCAAAAAATTGTCAATGTGTTGTAAAAAAAATATCGCGAAAAGAAAGCAGTAAACCGGCGAAGAAGACAGGCTCTTTCAAGATAAGAGTTGAGATGGGTTTATAATTTGAATAACTTTTAAATTTTCGGGAAAGTATATACTCCGTAATAGAAGGACATTACAACCGGAGGCAGCGCCTCCGGATAATAACATCAATCCGGGAAATTATTACTCTGAAAGAGTTAAATAATTAACCCACCCACGTCTTCGTCCTTGTGGACTACGCCAGGCAGGCTGTCTTGTCCTGAATTTACTTTTAGAAAATCATCATTAGTTAATGATTATATCATCTATTTGCCTCTTCAATTATTACTTTAATTGATCTTTTTATTTTTATTATTTTTTTGCCGGCTGATTTAAGCTGTGCTTTACGATATAAATAATCTCATAAAACAATATAAATTTTTAGTGGAAAAAAATTTCAAATAATATTATACGAGAAAAAATATGAAATTCATTTATTTTGTTTTTTCAGTTTTTATTATAGGCCTTTTTGGGAGTGTTAACTTAAAAGCGCAAATAAATCTGGGCGTACAAGGAGGAATGAGCGTTCCGGATTTGAGCGGAGGGACAAATGAAATTAGCCAGGGCTACACTTCCAGGCTTGCACCCAGTTTTGGAATACTTGGAAATTATAAACTAAACAATAATTTTTATATACAGGCTGAAATTAATTTTGACGGACAGGGCGGGCAAAGAAATGGGATACAGCCAATAACGTCATCCGATATACCGATCCAACCTCCAAACGGATACTTTTATGCGAACTTTAAGAATGTTTCGGTTCTAAATTACCTGGAAATTCCCATAACTATAAAGTATGTATTCGGTAATTCTTTACTAAAATATTTTGTTGATGCGGGACCGTATTTTGGTTATTTATTAAGCGCTAAAGAAGTAACAAGCGGTATGAGCACAATCTATATAGATAAGAATGGTTCACCTTTATTGATACCTGCACCTCCTACTTATCAAACAGAGGAGCCTGTTCCGCCTCAATCTTTTGATGCAACTACAGATGTCTACAGCAGTTTGAATAAAATAAACGCAGGTTTGACAGGAGGTTTTGGGATTTTATATCCTATTTCATCTTCTCAAGGAATCATATTGGAACTTAAAGGCATGTACGGTTTGACAGTTATACAGAAATATTCGGCAGACGGCAAAAGTCATACGGGAAACTTAGTTGTCGAAGCCGGTTATGAATTTAATTTAGGAATCTAATACTTTAAGACAATTCCAATAAAGTAAATTTATAAATTCAGCCCGGGACTTTTAAATTGAAATTCCGGGCTGAATTACAATTGATATTAAATAAATTTATTTCAGCAAAATCATTTTCTTAACTGAAAAGAAATTTTTTCCATTTATGCCGGCAGCTTTTATTGCGTAAAAATATACTCCAGACGATAAGTTTGAAGCATTCCATCTTATCTCGTAATTACCCGACATCTTCATCCCGTTTTCCAGTGCAGCTACTCTTTGCCCTATGGCATTAAATATATCAATTCTCACTTGACTTTCTTCCGGTACCGTATATTCTATCACTGTTGACGGATTAAACGGATTCGGATAATTCTGGTATAATTGATAACTCGTTATTCTATTGTTTAAATCTGATACTCCTGTTATTCCATTCATTATCGTAAACGTCGTATCATTCTGGCAAGTTATACTTGGATCATTTATGCTGGTTATTCGTATCTTGTAAGTAGAATCCATCTGTCTTGAAGACAATATCTGCCAGTTTATTGCATATGTCCCGGATAATATTGAGTCTCCAATAACTCTTACAACTGTGTTATTCTTCAATAATTCTACATTAACACTTACACTTATATTTGACTGCCACTTAATTACATAAGTTGAGTCATTAAATAATACATCACCGCCTTTTGGATAAATTATTTTTATATATGATTGTTCAGTCATAAATCTTTCTACTTTTGACCAGTTACTTGTTCCGGCAGCATTAGTATTATTTACCCGCCAATAATATGTTGTATTATCAGCAACAGAATTTATATTAAATACTGTTGATTTCAAGCTTGAATTATCTACCATTAAATTGCCGAATGATTCATCAGTAGAAACCTGCAAATGATAAGTTTGAACTATTCCTTTGGTCCCCCACACTAATTGTACGGGGTTTAATCCGTTTACAATTTCACGGTCTTTTGGTGCAATTGGTACAGGAGCATAAGCCGAATCAACTGTTTGAGGTATTCCAAATGCAAATTCTCCCAATATAGATGTAGTGAAAGTCAGTTCATTTTTTACAGAATCATAACTTGTGGGAAGAGGAATAAATTTATTACCGCTATCTGATTTTGCGTATACTATAGTCTCTTTTGGATCCAGAACTGCCGGATAATAATTTAGGTTTACAACTACGTTTCCGGTATATGAACTTCCTTCTATAGAAAAATAATTTGAGAACATATTTGGCGCAGTTGCGGTAAACTCGGGATTTAAAGGCGCATAGTTATACCGGGCAACCGTAAAATAAATATGAGTTGAATTACTATTTAACTGATTGAATGTAATCATAACTCCGGTTGTATCCTGGCCGGAATTAAAATTATAATTATTCCCTTGAAGTACTTCTAGTGTTGCAGATGATTCTGCTGTTCCGCTTGGCCATGGAAATTTATAAACTCTATATGAAGTTTGCTGCAATGGAATAGACATTTCAAGGGCAACAGAATTATCAGGATGAACTTCAGTAAATGCCGGAACTTTGTTATTGTATGTAGCTTGTCCCCATCCAATTAGAGTATTGCCATTTTCTAATCTTTGAACAGATCCCATTGCACTGGCATAAATATCCGGTTTATGCCTGTACTCCCAAATTAAAGTTGCCGTTTTGTTTTGTTCATTTAATTTATATTCTACAGCACGTGAATATTTAGGAGAATGCTGATTACCATTATCAAATAAAGTTAAATCTCCATTTGGTAAAAAATTAATATCATGCTGATATGAAAAGTATGTCGGAGCATTTTCTTGATGTTCATTAACAAATGTAAATTGATTTTGTTTACCTCCCAGAAACCAAATTATGTTTCCGGTTTGTCTGTCAATCTTTATTATACTGGAAAGATACCTCATAGAAAAATAAATATTTCCATTTTGGTCTGTTTCTAATGCATTCGCATGTATTAAATCAACTGTATTTTGGGTTAGGTTTTTATATGAGTCGGTTATAGGAAGGTAATCCCAGCTTCTCCACTGAAAAATAACATTCTTTGAAGCATCCAGTTCCTGAATAACCGCTCCTATCACGGTAGAATTAGAATCGCCCCCATAAGGTCTCATATCATACGGTTCAGGATCCGAAGCAAATAAAAGAGCGTGACCATTTGGTAAAAGAAGAAAATCATGTGAATCGGCATCATATCCATTACCGCATTTAAAAGTATCAACCGGTACTAAATTAGTATCCATTAATATCCAATCACATTCAACAAAAACGCTGTTACTTAAAGATATTACGTCAGAATAAGATAATTCTCCATTTGATTGCACCCTAAAATTCGTTGCAGGAAAATTTGTATTCTTATATTTTAAAACATTTCCGTTATTATTTAGTATAAATAGAAAATTATTTTCTGAATTATTTGAAGAATAATCACCATTATCATAAGCCATAAAAATATTTCCGGGTGCCGGATTGTTTGAAGTGTCGACAGTAACTTTTGGAAAATTAGAAGGCAGTGAATCTGCGTCCGATACATTATTCGGCGATTTATACATTGTTAAATCATCTGCGCTATTTACGGACTCATTCTCTGCTTGTAAAATAGTTCTATAATCAATAGGATGTAAAAGCGGAGTAGTTTTAAAATTAATTGCAACCTTCGGCAGCGGCTTTCCGTCTGTCGTTTTTATTCCCCGGTTTACAATTACTTGGACATTTTCATTTGCAGAAAACGGGACAGAAGGCAAAAATATTATTGTTTTGTTATCATCTGATAATTTAACTTCACCGGAATGAAGTCCGCTTATATTTCCTGCTATTTTGAACTCACTCCGAGTTAAACTTGTCCGATCAATATTTTCATTTGATCTAAGAATAATATCGGTACTTAATGATACTAAAATTGAATTGTTCTTAGGATAATAATAATCAAAGGATTGTGAAAAAGTTAAACTATTAAAAATTAATAGCAGTACGGTTAATGCAGCAATATTATTTCTATTCATCTTATTTCATTAATTATCAACAACTACAATTACCGTCCGCTATTTAAGCATTAAAAAATGAATCTAAATTTTTTATTGATTAAATTTTAAACATAAATTAAATCCTTATATATTAGGATATAGTACCAAGATTTTGCTTATTAGAATATATTTAGTTTAACCGGCTGTGTGAATTAAAAAGTATAATTATGAAAAACTGTTAAAACAGTTATTAATTACAATTCTAAGGTTTTATTAACCCACGGATTAATCCGTGGGTTAATTGGAAAACAAAGAATTTATTAACCGTTTTAATTTATCTTCCGAAGGTAGACGGTTAATATTCTAATTCACACAACTGGTTTAGTTTAATATATTAATGTTCAAACCGTTATTTCAGCAAAATCATTTTCTTAACGGAAAAGAAATTTTTCCCATTTATGCCGGCGGCTTTTATTGTGTAAAAATATACTCCAGACGATAAGTCTGAAGCATTCCATCTTATCTCGTAATTACCCGATGCCTTCGTCCCGTTTACCAGTGTTGTCACTCTCTGCCCTATTGCATTATATACATCAATCTTTACCTGACTTACTTCCGGTATCGTATATTCTATTACTGTTGACGGATTAAACGGATTCGGATAATTCTGGTATAACTTGTAGCTCTTTACTACATTATTCTTATCAGCCACATTTGTTACTGTCATATTTCCGAATGTAAAATCACCTGTCATTGGAGTTGTAAATACTAATTCATTTTTTGTAGAATCATAGGCTGTTATTATAGGAACAAAATTACTATCCATACTGGTTCTACCATATGCTACTGTTTCTTGCGGATTTGTAATTTCAGGAAAATACTTTAAGTCCATGTGTATTTCACCTATATAAGAAGAAACTCCCGACAATTGAAAATTGAAATAGATCGGTAAAATTACGGGGGCCGTACCTTTAAATGCAGGATTTAAAGGTGCATAGTCGTAACTTGATATTTTTGCAAAGGCATATAATGCTGAAGTTCCCTGAACTATCCTTATTGAGATTCCTGTAGAATCCGGGTAAGTAAAACGGAATAAATCGCCCTGATAAAAATCTGTTGACAAATTTGCAGTTGCTTTCGGCGCCTGACTAACCCATGGGAACTTAAATACTCTATAAGATGTCTGCCCCGGGGATAAATACATTTCGAGTGCAACGGAATTATCCGCATGAACTTCTGTAAATGCAGGAGCGCCCATAGAACTTGCAGCACCCCACCCGATCATCGTATTTCCATTATCCAATCTTTGTACGGAACCCATTGCAAAATTAAATATATCCGGGTTATGCCTATATTCCCAAACTAAAGTTGCTGTTTTAGACTGCTCATCCAATTTATATTCAACGGCGCGTGAATATTGGGGATTATGCTGGTTGCCGTTATCAAATAGGGTGATATCGCCATCCGGTAAAATATGAATATCATGCTGGAAGGAAAAATAATCCGGATAATTTTGGCTATGCTCATTTATAAATGTAAATTGATTTTCTTTACCTCCCAGAATCCAGTCTGTATTACCTGTTTGACGATCAATTTTAATAATACTTGAAAGGTGTCTCATAGAGAAAAATATATTTCCGTCCTTATCAACATCGAAAGCATTGCCATGAATTAAATCAACAGTTTTAGTTGTTAGATCCATATATGAATCCGTGTCCGGAATTGCATCCCAGCTTCTCCATTGAAAAACAACATTTTTAGATGCATCAAGTTCCTGGATTACAGCTCCAATTACGGTTGCCGAATCGCTTCCGCCGTACCGGCTCATATCAACAAGTTCGGGATCAGAAGCAAAAAGAAGCGAGTGTCCGTTAGGTAAAAGAAGAAAATCATGGGTATCGGCTATATAACCGTTTCCGCATTGAATTGTATCAATAGGCGTTAGCGATGTATCTAAGACTATCCACCTTACTGCAAAATATCCGTCTGCCAAAGTTATAATATCTGCATAAGACAACTCACCGTTGGATTGAACTTTAAAGTCCAGAGCAGGCCAGCTGGTTCTTTTATATTTTACGACTGATCCGTCATTATTTAGAATCATTATAAAATTTCCAATTGAATCAGTTTGTGCAAAACGGGCATTATCATTATCTATGAATATTTTTCCACTCGCAGGCTTATTTATAGAATCAATAGTAATAGTAGGAAAATCAGACGGAAGTGTATCCTTTACAGCTTTAAATGAATTTGTTTTATACATAACATTATCAATATTACCAATAACCGGGCTTCCTTTTATTAATGAAAACGGATTTAAATTTATTCTTTTTGCAAGAATTGTAGTTCTAAATTGAAATGCTACTTTAGAAAATCCGGTTCCATTAATAGTTTTAATTCCCGGATTAACAACAACACTAACTTCTTCGTCCGGTAAGAAAACTTTTACAGGCAAAAATAGTATTGTTTTGTTATCATCTGATAATTTTACACTTCCTTCATGTACGCCGCTTTTAGAACCGACCACAGAAAATTCACCGGCAGATAAAGTTGACGAATTTATGTCTGCACCTGATTTAAGAATGATATCAGTGCTGAGCGATACTAGAGATGAATTGTTCTTTGGTGAAATGTATTCGAATGTTTGGGAATACGTTAATATTGTACCCAAAAAGAAAATGGCTGACATTAAAAGGTAATTTAATGATTTCATTAAAGCTCCTAAATTTAACTATTACTACTTTAATTATATTTTGATTATTCTCAGAAAAGTTTAGTTAAACTAAACACAAAATTCTGCAGAAAGATCTATTCGATTTGAAAACGAATGAGTTTGGAATAGCGGTTAAAATTTTTCATTAAATATCGGTTGTAAATAAAGAATCTAAAATTTATTAAAAATATAATAGATAGACACAAAAGAGAATTACATGGTTTAAAATTTTATAAAACTAAATTAAATTTAATAAAATTAAGAATATTAACCTATAATTAACTTTTATGAAATTTGCTGTGCTTCATAGTAAATCCATTATTTTCTTCTTGATTGTATAGAAAAAAGAATTTAACTTATTCACCAATTATTACAATACAGAAATATTTATCATTAGTTACTAAATTTCTAACTTCCATTATTGCGGACAGTCTTAAATTTTAGCTGAGAAAAAAATAATATTTTGATTTTTAATAGTAGAAATTTTTTATAAGTAAACTAAAGGCATAGTCATGCAAAAGAAATTTTCGACCTTCAAATCTATTATCTTAACTTTCTTAATTCTCATACTCTGCATAGGAATAAATTTGTTTAGTTCTTCAACAGAAACAAATATTAAAAGTTCCGAAGTTACGCATACTTATTTGATTGAGATACCTGCAAATGCCGGTGTTTGTCCTTACGTATTAATGTCTAAGTCTCATGGAATTCTGCATATAATAAATAATACAAGCTGCACCTGTCCATATGCAGACCATGATTCTTACCTTACGGCAGTATGTCCAAATGAAAATTCTGTATTAGCACTTTTCCCATCATACTTAAGAAATAAAATAAAAATTACTGTTATAGAAAACTTTAACAGAAAACCTTCTCAAAAAATATTTCAAAGCATTCACATAGCCGGACTATAACAGATTTAATTGAATATTACCATATCGTTTGGGCTAAAAAGGATGAATTCTCTTTGCAAAAAGACTATTCAATTGATAAAAAATTTATTAGGTTTAACCCAATTATTCTATTTAATATTCGATTAATAAAAATATATAAAGGGTAAATTTTATATCTTCATTTCTTTTAAAATTGAAACAAATTTGTCTTAATGATTTTCACTTGAAGCTAAAAATTTAAAGTTAAATCCTACAGAATTCTTTCAAAAACTATAAAAAAAAGCAAAAAAAAACTAAATTTCTCTAAAACGAGAACATAATGTTTTATTTCTCACCAATGGAAAGGTGCTATTAATATATTGGTGAATTTCACTACATTACTTTGGTTTGCTTTTTGATGGAATGTGGGCGATAAGATTTAATTACTTGCTTTTAAGTAAACTAATTGTTCGGGGTAAAGATGAAAATGAAATTACTAATTACAATTTTTACAATAATTCTGAGTTCGTCATTTGCTTTAAGCCAGGATTATTATTTAGGAGTTGGCAATGGAAGCGAGCCTCAGGGTAAATCATGTTCTTCCTGTCATCAATTAAATAATATTGCCGAGCCCATATTTAACAGCTGGAAGCTGACCAAGCATGCTCAAGCCTATGATTCTCTAAAAAGCAGGTTAAGCTATACCTGCCTAAAATGCCATACAACCGGATGGAATGATACGGTAACAAATTACGGCGCGGATGAATATGTAAAAGCAGATACTACCGCACTACATGGATATGTTATAACCGATTCGGTTAATTTTTATAAGAAGGCTAATGTTCAATGCGAAGACTGTCATGGCCCTTTAGGTACCCAAAGCGACAGCTTAAGTTTAAATCACTGGCCCTTTATACTAGGTTCTACAAACAATCCAAGTTATTCCGCACAGCTTTGCGGAAAATGTCATTCAGGCCATTTTCCTTATCTTGAGCAATGGTCTTTGTCTGTACATGCTCAATCCGTTTCGGGAGCTTGTGCAATAACTCCAAAAATTAAAACATGTACAAGATGTCATGTTGCTCAAAATTTTGTTGCATATATGAATAATCCTTCTGCATATAAAGATACAATACTTGTTACGGGAAGTGATGTTCAACCATTAACCTGTGTAGCTTGCCATAATCCTCACAGTGCGGCAAACCCGGGCCAGCTAAGAATGGGTATTTCAAGCAGCAGAGTAATTTGCGATGTATGTCATTATGCAGAAATGGATTCTGTAAATGTAAATGAAGCACCGCACTCACAGCAAGGATTAGCATTAAGCGGAGATAAGAATTTTGGCTATAGATATCCCGGGCATACTTACATAAACGGTGCTCACACATATGCAGCAACAGAAAGATGTATCAATTGTCATGTTAATATGACGCCTAATCCGGATGGAGGAGTTAATACCGGCCATACATTTAATCCCCGTATTCAAGCATGTAAAGGTTGCCATAGTAATTATTATTCAGTTGTAGATACCTCAAATCCGGCAAAAATGTTTGATTTTGACGGCGTACAAACTAAGACCGACAATTTAATAAGTATTTTGCAGGCAAAATTAAATGCTGCATCTTCAGCTGATTCGGCAACAACGTTATTTAAGGAAGCAAATTATAACCTGCTCGCAGTTCAGGCTGATGGAAGTCATGGAATTCATAATCCTAATTTAATTGATTCATTATTAAGCAACGCAATAGCAAGCTTCACTTCAGTAACAGGTATTCAGCAGGAAAAAACAGTTCCAATGACATTCAAATTAAACCAGAATTATCCAAATCCTTTTAACCCGGTAACCACAATAAAATTCTCCATTCCAAAAGCAGGTAATGTAAAAATTATTATTTACGACGCCGTCGGCAGAGAAGTTCAAACTTTAGTTAATTCATATTATACCCAGGGAAATTATAATGTTGAATGGAATGCTACTTCATTTGCATCCGGGGTATATTTCTATAGATTAGTAACGGGTAATTTTAACAGTGTTAAAAAGATGATTTTGCTTAAGTAAATATTTTGAGAAGGGTTCATATTAAATATATGAACCCTCCTCTTAAACCCACACTATATATTAAAAATGTTAAATAAGTAAAAATAAACAGGAGGTAAAATGATTAAGAAAATTCTTATAATGTCTGTCTTTTTAGCAGCTCCTTTAATGTTAGCAGCTAATTCAGACTCTACAAGTACTCCGCAGCATGGTTTTGTAGGAACAAAGATGTGCGGCATGTGCCATAGGTCTGAAAAACAAGGAAATCAATTAGGCATCTGGCAAAATTCCAAACATGCACAAGCATATAAAACACTTGAATCGGACGAAGCAAATAAAATTGCAAAGGATAAAGGATTTACTACTCCGGCAGTAAAGACGCCTGAATGTTTGAAATGCCATGTAACAGGTTATAATGTCGATGCATCTTTATTAGGACACGATTTCAAAATTGAAGATGGTGTTCAATGCGAAACTTGCCACGGCGGAGGAGCCGATTATAAAAGTTTAAGTGTAATGAAAAATAAACAAGAAGCAATTGCAAAAGGTTTAGTTATACCCGACATAAAAACTTTTTGCGTAAAATGTCATAACTCCGAAAGTCCGACATGGAAAAAAGGAGAAACATTTGACGCCGATGCAATGTGGGCGAAAATTAAACATCCGATTCCTGCGGCAAAATAATTTTTAATGGAATGCCAAGGTTTTCTTATAATAGAAGAATTAAAATGAAAAAAATAATAATCCTAGTTTGCAGTCTGCTTTTTATTTCTGTTTCAATTTTTCCGCAAGAAGTAAATATTAACGGTAATTTTTCTTCTTCGGTTTATTCATTTCAAAGATTTGATACCATTAATGTTTCACAAAATTATCTCAGTTCATTTCAAATGTTGAATTTAAATATCAACAGAGGAATATTTTCACTTAGATCTAATATGAACTTTGAAGCTGATATGGCAAGTAAATTGGACGGAAACCCCAGACTAAGATTTTACAATTTATATTTGGAAGCAAGAAACTTGTTTGACCTTGCAACACTAAAACTTGGCAGACAACCATTATTTAATAGTGTGGCCGGCGGTCTTTTCGACGGCCTCACTTTAAATTTAAAAAAAGATAAATACAGACTATCCGCATATTACGGGGGAAACGTTCCTGCGTATCAAAAACTGCAATTAATTAGTAATTGGAATGATAATGATGTTCTGGGCGGCAAATTTTCAACCGATATAATTAAAAATACCCAGGTATCGTTAAGTTATATCAACAAAAATTTTAAACCTGATCCGTACTGGGCTACCAGATTGGATTCGGCATTAAATCCTATCCAGGTTTTAATAGCAAATAATTCTAATCAATTCCAGTTTGCTTCGGCAGAAGTGTATTACGATTTGGAAAATTCATTTTCTATAAATTCGAGATACGATTACGATTTAAATTTTGATAAAACATCCAAATTTGAACTGGATGGCGCTGTGCCTGCAACGCAAAATCTTACGATCAATCTCTATTATAACTATAGGGCTCCTTTGATAAACTACAACTCAATATTTTCTGTCTTTGATTACGGCAATACACAAGAAATGGAATTAGGAGCAAATTATAAAATAAATAAAATTTTTACGGTTTCCGGTAAGTATGGCGATGTTGTTTATAAGGATGCTAATTCACAGCGGGTTACTATAGGAGTAATCTCAAATTACGGCAGCTTTAACTATAGAAAGACTTTTGGTTATGCCGGTGAGTTAGATGCACTTTCACTTTACACATCGCGAAGTTTTTTGAAAGGTTTGTTAACGCCTTCGATTGGAATTTCCTATACAAAATATAAATTATCCGAATCATCCGATGCCAATAATTTAACTACAATTTTAGCAGGCGTTAATGTTAGACCCTTAGGATTATTATCTTTCGATCTTCAAGGGCAATATTTGAATAACTCTATTTATAAAAATTATTTTACTTTTTATTTAAGGCTCAACTACTGGTTTAATACTAATTTTTAACTGAAGTAATATGAAATTAAAACATGTATATTTTTCTCTTTTTACAATAATCATCGGTATTATTTTTTTTACTGCATTTTCTACAAAATATTCATATAACGAAAATCAAGGGAATAAGGGACTTATCAAATTTTCCCACAAAACTCATAAAGATGTAGGTGATTGTACAACCTGCCATACAACAGTCCAAAAAAGTAAATCTTTAGAAACAATGACATTGCCGGGCCATGATGAATGCTCGACCTGCCATGATGTAAACGATGAAAAAAATTGCACTACATGTCATTATGATAATGTATTTGAACCTTTAATTAATAAAAAGCCTGAATTAAATTTTAACCATAGCTTCCATTTGGATAAAGAAAAACTGCAATGCGAAACATGTCATAAAGGAATTTATGAAGTTGATTATGCAGAAAATGCTCCCAAAGGATTTCCGGATATGGAGACATGCTATTCCTGCCATAACAATACAGGTAAAGCTCCTAACGAATGCATAACCTGCCATATTTCAACGGCAAATTTATTACCTCAATCTCATAAGAGTGAATCTTTCATTTCCACTCATAAATTTGCGGCAAGAGAATTAAACTCAAATTGTGCAATGTGCCATAACGATGCTTCATGTGAAGATTGCCATGCGGCAACAACAATGATTAAACCGGGCTACACTCCAAATGACAAAAATCCCGCACAAGGTTTTGCCCCGTATTCCCCTTCTTCTTCAACTAACGGAGTGAAACAACAAAAGCTAACAAGAGTTCATTCGCTGGATTACAGATTTACTCACGGAATCGATGCTATGGGTAAAACTGCAGAATGTGAATCTTGCCATCAGCTAAATACATTTTGCACTACATGTCATCAATCGAAAACAGGTGAGAATGCACTTGGAGGTATTGCTCCGTTTTCACATTTAAAATCGGATTTTATGATAATCGGTGTCGGATCGGGCGGCGGAGAACATGCCGTGCTAGCCAGAAGAGACATTGAAAGCTGCGCTGCGTGTCATGATGTTCAAGGCGGCGACCCGATTTGCATTAAATGCCATACGGATCCGGACGGTATACAAGGTACCAATCCGCGGACACATCCGCCTAACTATATGAAGGATGTACACGGAGACTGGCACAACGGCGACGGATCAATTTGTTTCAACTGTCATACAAATACTCATCAAGCAGGGGTTGGTTTCTGCGGCTATTGTCATGGTTCTAATGGACATTGATAAATTATGGAATCGAAAATGAAATATTACTTAATCAACTTTATATTAACTCTGACATTAGGTTTATTTTTTGTAAGCTGCAGCAAATTGCAGAATAATATTCCGGTAACTCCAAAACTATCTGTTCATGATGTTGGTTTTGCGAATCCAAAGTCCTCAAACTTTCACGGGAATTATATAAAAGATAACAATTGGAATTTAAAATACTGCCAGACTTGCCATGCAGCTGATTTTACAGGAGGTACTACCGGAGAGAGCTGTTATTCATGCCATAAAGAACCGGAAGGCCCGGTAGCGTGTAATACTTGTCATGGTGATTTAAATGATCCTACTAGAATTGCCCCGCCCAGAACAATAAACGGCGATACGGCAACAACGGTAATGGGAGTGGGTGCGCATACAAACCACCTTTATGCAGATTCTCTAACCGATAATGTAAGCTGCGATAATTGTCATAATGTTCCTTCTTCTGTTTATTCTCCCGGACATTTAGTTACTCAAAATCCTGCTCCTGTTGAATTGAAAGGATTAGCTACTGCAAACCAAGCTTCAAATGCTACCTTCAACCCGGATAATGGAACTTGTTCAAATACCTATTGTCATGGTAATTTTACTTTTTATAAAGATTCAGCTGCTTCAGAAGATCAATGGGCATTTACCGGCGATGAAATGTTAGGTAATAATGTTACGGTTACATGGAATGAAGTTGACGGAACGCAAGCTGCTTGCGGTTCATGCCATGATTTACCTCCAAAGGGACATATCGGTTATCAGCAAATGCCTATAAATGAATGTGTGGTATGTCATCAAGGTGTCGTCGATTCAAACGGAAAGATTATTGATAAGAGCAAACACATTAATGGTAAGGTGAACATAAGAGGCAACTAATAATTGAATTTTAAAAGAGGCTGTCTCAATACTGTCATTCCGGGCTTGACCCGGAATCTATACACTCGAATTTTTCTTAAAAAGAGATGCTGAATCAAGTTCAGCATGACAAATTCCATCTTTTTATATTATACCTACAATAAATATTAAAGGCTGTTCAATAAAGTGAACTAAACTCTCACTTAAGTGCAACAGCCTGTTATGAATATATTTTAATTGAATAATAAAGTTTATCAAAAAATTATTTTATGCTACGGAATTTTTCTTCCTTGTTGATAAATGAAGTACCATATATAACGGGCATGTTCCCATAAACCCGGTAAACAACGGGATTATTCCGACTAATCCCCACCAACTTTGATAAATAATGCCCAATAAAATAACAACTATTCCAATTGCCACCCTAAGGACCTTATCTATGTTTCCAACGTTTTTATTCATTTTTAACTCCTTTAACTTTTAACATTTTATTGTTAATAAAAATCAATTTATTATATGATACATAAATAAATAAAACGTTTCGAGACTTTCAGTGACAATGTTACATAACTATATTAATTTAGATAATTTGATTAACCCGCTCACATCATTAATCTTTATTACTCCCCTTGCGAGGACTATGATACCATCATTTTCCATATCTTTTAATATTCTGCTTACAACTTCACGAGATGTACCGAGTTCATCCGCAATTTGACGATGAGTTAACTTTAATTGAGTACTTTCCGAAGACTGATTGGCAAGCAGGAATTCGGCGATCCTTGCATCCATTCTTTTAAATGCGACTTCTTCCACAACCGAAATAACAAGTGCCAATCTCTTTGATAAAAGTTCAAAAATATAATTCCTCCATGATTCGAATTTTTCCATCCAATATCTAAAAACATTTGAAGGAATAATTAAGACTTCAACATTTTCATCGGCAATTGAAATAGCGGGAAAATTCTTTTTACTTAAAATGCATGAGGCTGTTAAAATGCACCCCTCGCCTTTTTCAAGATGATAAAGCGTAATTTCTCTTCCTGTTTCACTTACTTTATAAACCCGTACTCTTCCCGACAATACAATAGCCATATAATTGCAGCTGTCCCCTTCTAGTGAAATAAACTCACCTTTAGGTATGTTTTTTTTAATCGCATACTTTTGAAATTCTTGTCTAATTTCAGATTCATTATCTTCTAAAAATTTCAGATCTTTTTCAGCTAATTTCAACAGGCTTTCGTTTTCCAATTTATTTATCCGGATAATTTGTGATCAAATATTGAACTATTATACCGGAATCCAGTAATGGATCTTCGGTAAATTCAGGTGAATTTATGTTTTTTACAGATGTCGTAAGCCGCATCGCTGCTTCTCTAATTTTATCGGGTACCTGTTTATA
This sequence comes from Ignavibacteriaceae bacterium, assembly GCA_046705645.1. Taxonomy (GTDB): domain Bacteria; phylum Bacteroidota; class Ignavibacteria; order Ignavibacteriales; family Ignavibacteriaceae; genus FEN-1297. The sequence continues at coordinate 46,243 of JBJKQE010000218.1, forward strand.
TTCTTTCAGATTATTCAATAGACTTACAGCAGATTCACCCCAATGTAATTCCGGGTGTAAATCCAGCCAATAGGTTATTGCAATCCCAGCTGCTCTTCTTGCACAAACCCTTGCTTTACCTTCGTTACCGGTTTCCAAAGCTTTGCGAGCTAATGAAATTTCATTATCAATATGCATAATTGCAATTTCTTTTATCATGGTATTTTACTTTTTTTTTCTGCCAGCGAATTTAGAAAACTTTGAGCTTCTTCCGTAAGTAGAATTTTTATTTCATTAGGACAACTGATTGTTTTAAACATTTCAATATTATTATTTTTTAATATAGATTTTACTTCATTTAATTTGAAAATCTCACCATTGTATTTAATAATATTTTTTTGCTTGTCGATTTGATACGAAGACATTTTTATTCACGTTATTTTATTGATCAAATTTATTTAACGAACAAATTAATATAAATAATTTGATTGAAACAAAATCAAAGAACCATCGGCAAATATTTTATACGTGCGGGAAGTTAAAAAGTTAAAATATTTAAAAAGATTTATAAAATAGTTTATATTTTAATTAAGATAGTTTATTTTTCCATTAGTTTATTCATTCATTTCTAACTCACAAAAATTAGGAGAATCAAAAAGGTATATCATGAATGCATTGGAAGTTCACAATCTGGTCAAAACATTCGGCAGCATACGTGCTGTTGATAATGTTTCATTTTCAGTTCCCGAGGGATCGGTATTCGGCTTAATTGGAAGGAATGGTGCCGGCAAGACGACTACAATAAGGATGATGATGAATATTTATATTCCGGAAACAGGCGAAGTTATTTTGAGAGGAAGCAAAATCGGTCAAGAGTTCAGAGATAAAGTCGGTTACCTTCCCGAAGAAAGAGGTCTTTATAAAAAGATGAAAGTAATGGAAACTTTATTGTTCTTTGCCGAGCTAAAAGGGAAAACCGGAAGAGAAGTTGAAAGAAAAGCAAATGAATACCTTAAAAGGTTTCAATTAAGCGACAGGAAAAATTCCAAAATAGAAGACCTGTCAAAAGGAAACCAGCAAAAAATACAATTTATTACAACCATACTTCATGATCCGGAATTTATAATTCTTGATGAACCTTTTTCAGGGCTCGATCCGATCAACACGGATCTATTAAGAGAAATAATTGTTGAGTTAAAATCGAAAGGAAAAGTGATTATTTTTTCGACACATTTAATGGACTTTGCCGAAAAGATGTGCGATCAAATCGCAATGATTGATCACGGTAAAATTATCTTAAACGGAGAATTAAAAGAAATTAAAAAGAAGCATGCCAAAAACAATATCAGTTTAAGCCATTCCGGTGACGTTTCATTCTTAAACAAATATGATTTTATTGAAAAAGTTGAAGATTTTGGAAACCAGACTGGAATAAGAGTAAAAGATGCCTCGCAAATTCAACAGGTGCTAAAGCTGCTTGTTGAAAACAACATAACAGTAAACAAATTCAATGCAAATGAAATTTCTCTTCATGAAATTTTTGTTGAATTAGCCGGTAACAATTCCAATAATATGAAAGCGGAGGCATAAGATGTTTAACAAAAGAACAGTAGCTATTATCAAAAGAGAATTAAGAGAAAAACTTTTCAGTAAAACTTTTATTTTGATGACTTTGTTGATTCCCATCTTTATGATCTTTGCATTAGGATCCGGTACATTAGTAAATTCATTAGGCGGAAATACAAAATTCAACATTGAAATAATTTCTCAATCGCCTAAATTAACATCGGCAATTAAATCCGCATTTTCCGGGAATAAGGATATAAAGGAAGGCAATTTAAAAGTATCATTCTCTACAAGAAGCAAATCTGAATTTGAATCTTTCCTGGATTCATCAAAAGAAAAATTGTTAAAGGAAAACTTGACCGGGATAATTTTTATACCCGACTCTTCATTACAAAATAAACAGATAGAATATTATTCAAAGAATCCTAATAATTCATCTTTGTTTAATAAATTAAAACAACCTGTAAATGAAGCTTTGATTGATATATATTTTCAAGGACAAAGCCTAACAAACAATCAAATAAATTTTGCAAGAAAAAATGTTGATATCAACGGGTTTAAAGTTTCTCCCGATAAACAAATACAAAAAGCCGGATACGGCAATATGATTGTTTCATTCCTTTTTACCTTCTTATTGTATTTCAGTCTGATTTTTCTCGGTACAATGGTTATGCGATCGGTTGTTCAGGAAAAAATTAACAGAATTGTCGAAATACTTTTATCTTCTGCCAGCAGCACCGAATTAATGATAGGAAAAATTCTCGGCAACAGTATTACCGGTATTATTCAAATGTTTATATGGATGCTACCCTTAATGCTGCTTATATCTACTTCCTGGTTTATACTTCCCGACGAATTAACACTTTCTCTAACAATAGGTAACATATTATTTGTACTGTTATATTTCTTTATCGGATTAATTACTTTTTTGGGATTGTTTGCTTCCGTAGGTGCTATATTCGATAATGACCAGGATGCTCAATCCGGTATCTGGCCTATTATGATATTGATAATGATTCCTTTCTTTATCGCAATTTCACTTACAAACAACCCGGAAAATACTATTGCAACTGCAGCATCAATGTTTCCGTTCGCTTCAATAATTATAATGCCGGCAAGAATTGCAATTACAGAAGTGCCTTTAATTCAAATAATAATTTCCTTTATAGTAAGTATCGCTACCATGTCTTTCATATTTCCTATTGCCGGGAAAATATATAAAGTCGGAATTTTAATGACAGGTAAAAAACCAAAATGGTCTGAAGTAATAAAATGGCTTAAATATAAATATTAAAAATAATTTAGATTCAGAATAGACATTTCAATTTTGAATTTATAGTGATTGAAAAATATTTTAGAATTAAAGAAAACAGTTCGGATTTAAAAACTGGCTGTTAGCAGGGATTACAACTTTTTTAGCTGCTATGTACATAATAGTTGTTAATTCCTCAATTATAAGTAAAACGGGAATGCCTTTTAACGGCGTTCTTACCTCAACAATTCTTGTTTCCGCTTTTAGCACCATACTTATGGGTATTTATGCCAAGAATCCAATTTTAGTATCTCCCGGGATGGGATTAAATACATTCTTTACATTTTCTTATAATTTAGCCAAATATCAAATTTTTTTTCAACTCAGTTTAATTAACTGTTAAAACAAATCACATTTAAAATTATTAATAATTTTTTAATTGCTTTTAGAGAACTACTTTATTAGGTTAAAAATACAAATTCTTCAATAAAGTGATTTTTGCTTAGCAGTAATTACTCTTACTAATTATCAACTGAACTTCCCGTCAATTAAACTCGTTCTTGTAAATTATTATTTGATACGAATTGGTAACTAAAATTAGATAATGTGATAAATGATTTTTTCACAGAAGGATTGCTAACTAATTATGATATGCATATTAAAATAATTTAAGGAGAAGACTATGGAAGAAAGCAAAGCAAAAATTCTTATTGCCGAAGATGAGCTTCTTACAGCAATGGATATCAAGCTTAAACTTGAAGAAATCGGCTACGAAGTAACTTCAATGGCAAGTTCTGCGCTGGAAGTAATTACAAAAGTTGAAACTGAAAAACCGGATTTGATTTTAATGGACATTCAGTTAAGCGGATCCCTAACGGGTATAGAAGCAGCGGATATTATTTCTTATAAAAATAAACTGCCCATTATATTTTTAACTACACCTCAAAATGAACATCTTATAGCCGAGACAAAGACAGGAACTGATCATGAACATTTATTGAAGCCAGTATCAGGGCTGCAATTGGGTTCAACAATTGAAAGTGTTCTAAATAATTTTCGCACAAAAACTGAGATAACAAATAATAAATCAACCGGATCAAGATCATATTTATATTGATCCATCACCTTAAGCGTAATCAATAAATAATAAAGATATTTTTTGGAATCGGAATTTTCTTATATTTTAATTTCTTTAACGGCAGATGCAATTGCAGCTACATCTGCAAAAGGATTGCTGTTTTTCCTACCGCATTTGGGACATATAATTTCCGGCTTTTTATAGTCCGGGGGAATCTTCATTTTTAATCCGCAGGCACAAGTCAAAAAAGCATATTTATTAACCGTCATCATAATATCGCCTAATGATCTCTTTGCCTTAACTTTATCTACATCCGGTTGTTGAGCAGACGGCTGTTTAATTTGAATGCTGGAATTATCTTTCAACCCGGAAGGAGGAATGATAGGTGAATTTTTACCTTTAACCTGATTAAATGCCTGCTGGTAATTAATATAATTTGCACCTCCCGACATACCACGTAAAATCTTAATTCTCTCGGAAGTCGGAGGATGAGTAGCGGTTAAATCAGATAACTTCATTCCCTTTTTCTTTAAAGGATTCACAATAAACATCGGAGCAGTTACTTTATTAGCTGCCTTTAGATCCAAATCAGTTGAAGATATTTTTTCAAGAGCTGATGCCAATCCTTCGGGATATCTTGTCAACCTGGCACCGTTCGCGTCAGCCAAATACTCACGTCTTCTTGATATTGCAAAGTATAATAGCTGGGCTAGTATTGGTGCAAGGATAGCAAATATAATTGCAACAACCATAATTACTAATTGTAATTGCCCTCCTTCCGAAGATGAATTTGATCTGTATCGGCCGGAAGAACCTGAAGAGAACCACAATCCTTTTAGGAATACTTCGGAAATTAGAACAATACTGCCGAGCATAATTCCTGCAAAAGTCATTAAAAGAATATCACGGTTAACTATATGGGACATTTCGTGGGCGATTACTCCTTGCAGTTCATCTCTATTTAACCTGGATAATAAACCTGCTGTTACAGTTACTGCACTATTTTCAGGTTTAATCCCTGTAGCAAAAGCGTTCGGCGCTGATTCATTTATAATGTACACTTTCGGCATCTTAGGCAGGTTTGCAGCAATCTGCATCTCTTCAACCACGTCAAACAATTGCTGATGAACTTCAGGAGTTACTTCCTTAGCACCTGTAACAGATAACAAAATAGGACTCCCTGCGAAATAACTGATTAAAGACATAATAAACCAGATAAAGAGAGCAGCTATTATACCGTAAAATCCTCCGCCGTAAGGGATAAAGTAACTTCCTATTAAATATCCCAGCAGGACAAGTGCAATGCCCATGAAAACGAATAAAACCATTGACTTACGTTTATTTGCCTGAATTAATTCCCACATAATTTACTCTATCTAATTTTTCATGATCTGCATTAAATTGTTCTATTGAAAACTGACTTTCGGTACTTCCCTATCGGCCTTATCTTCAACCTGAAAGAATTCTTCTTGTTTAAAATTAAACATTCCTGCCATAATGTTGGTTGGAAACATTTGAATCTTATTATTATAAAAGAGTACCTGGTCATTATAATTTTGACGTGAGAAAGAAATTTTGTTTTCCGTTGATGTTAATTCTTCCTGAAGAGCTAAGAAATTCTGATTTGCTTTTAAATCAGGATAATTTTCGACAACAAGGAAAAATTTACTCATCGCGCCGCTCAGTTCTCCTTCAGCCTTAGCTCTGTCGGCTACACCGCTTGCATTCATCGCCTGGCTTCTGGCATTGGTTATATTCTGCAGAGTCTCACGTTCATGAGTCATATAACCTTTTACGGTTTCAATTAAATTTGGAATGAGATCATGCCTTCTTTTCAATTGCACATCAATCTGAGACCATGCATTCTTAACCTGATTTCTCAGTTTTATCAGAGAATTATACATTGAGATAAACATCAGTACAAAGAATACAATAATTACAATGATTACTATTAAGAAAACCATTTTACTCTCCGGTTTTATTTATATTTAATTTATGTCCGAACATTTCTTTTATTAAAGTCAATACCTTATTATGCTTATCGAAACTTCCCAAATCGAGCAGGCTTTCAAGTTCGCCTCTATCGAACCAAAGTCCGTGATGATTTTTGCATTTATCAATTAAAACACTTTTATCTTCACCGCATAAAATCTTCTCCATTTTTTTCCCGCAAATCGGGCATTTCAAAGGTTTTTCCGAAGTTGATTTATCAACGGTAAAGGAAGCCAACAGCTTATGCTTTTCTTGGGAATCTTCCAACAATAATTCCAATTCATCGCCATCAAGCCAAATTCCGTCGCATTGTGTGCAATGATCGATTTCCACATTATTTAATTCTAAAATTACAAGCGGATGTTTACAGACAGGGCAATTCATTTTAATCTCAAATTATCTTAATAAAACTAACGAAATTTAATAAAAAAAATAAACTTTTTTCTTATTTTGTTTTTTTTAACTAAAATACATAATCACAGCTAAATTGGATTAGACGGATAATCAACATTTATTGTTCAAACTATCTTTATAAAGATAGACTGAATTAAAACCGTAACTTTTATAAAGATTTGAATGATTACTAGAAATTTTCTTTCGTGATGAAAAAGACAAAAATTATTAATTGCTTCTATTATTTTATGTTATAGTTGTTTAATTTAGCTTCATCTTTTTTGATGATAATGCTTCCGAGTTATTAAAAACAGCTGATCAAGAAAAAACAGCCTTTCATAATATTATGACAAGTTTATTAATCCTTTATTTGTACGCTTTAATATTTCGTTAAACCAAAACTTTATCAATGATTTCATCGTAAACTCACAATTAAAAAGGCAAAAATGAAAAGAATATTTACTTCTGTCTTGGGAATAATTTTTTTATACCAATTTTCCTTTTTCTCACTAGCTCAGCAGAAAAAGGGTTATGATCCTCATAAAGTTTTTGATCCGATGTTCGATAGTCAACCCGGAACTTTATACCGCAGCGGAGACGGTCAGCCGGGCCCCGGTTATTGGCAGAACAGAGCCGATTATAAAATTTCAGTTAAATTAGATGAAATTAATAATGAAATCAGCGGCGAAGATCAAATTACTTATACAAACAACAGTCCGGATAATTTATCTTATGTTTGGCTTCAACTTGATCAAAATAGATTTAATGACAGTTCCAGAAGTGCATTAACTTCTTCACCTTCTTTTAATAGAAAAAATTTTGATGGCGGTTATAATATCAAATCAGTTAAGATCTCTTTTCATGGGGAAAAAATTAATGCCGACTACCTAATTACAGATACACGAATGCAGATTAAATTACCCGGTTATCTAAAAGCAAATGGCGATAAATTAAAAATTACTATAGTGTACTCGTTTAATATTGTACCGCAAAATATGGGTAGATCGGGTTATATGGATACAAAAAACGGAAAGATTTTTGACGTAGCACAATGGTATCCAAGGATGGCTGTATTCGATGATTTAATTGGCTGGAACAACCTGCCTTTTTTAGGCGGCGGTGAATTTTACCTGGAATATGGAAATTTCGATTATACAATTAATGTACCCTGGGACATGATCGTAGTCGGCTCCGGTGAATTATTAAATCCGAAGCAAGTTTTAACTTCTCATGAGATTGATCAGCTAAATAAAGCGAGACACAGCGATAAAACAGTTTTTATTCGTGATGAATCGGAAATAAATAATTCTTCTTCACGTCCCGTTCACTCAGGTAGATTAACCTGGCATTTTAAAATGGAAAATGCAAGAGATGTAACTTGGGCAGCATCTAAAGCCTTTATTTGGGATGCTGCAAGAATTAATTTGCCCGATGGGAAAAAATCATTAGCGATGTCTGTTTATCCTGTTGAGAGCCAAGGTGATTCTGCATGGGGAAGGTCGACAGAATATTTGAAAAGAAGTGTTGAAATATTTTCAAAGCACTGGTATGTATATCCATATCCAAACGCAGTTAATGTCGGTGGTCCTGTAGGAGGGATGGAGTACCCCGGAATAGTATTCTGCAGCTGGAGAGCAAAAGGAAAAGTTCTTTGGATGGTAACTAACCATGAAATCGGTCACACATGGTTCCCGATGATTGTAGGTTCCAATGAAAGAAAAAATGCATGGATGGATGAAGGCTTTAATACATTTATTGATATTTATAGTTACAAACATTTTAACAACGGCGAATATTTTCCAAAGAGAGACGGCGAGTATGCTCCCAAAGGCGGAAATCCTGCCAGAGAAATTGTTCCGTTCCTTTTAAGTAAAGACTCACAGCCTATCATGTCATATGCAGATGCAATAAAAGGACAGTTTGTACACACTTTAGAATATTATAAAACCTCTTTAGGATTGGTTATGCTTCGAGAAGATGTACTTGGACATAAAAGATTTGATTATGCCTTTAGAACATATATTAATAGATGGGCATTTAAACATCCCTCGCCATTAGACTTTTTTAGAACCATGAATGATGCATCCGGCGAAAATTTGAACTGGTTCTGGAAAGAATGGTTCCTGAAGACTTGGACGCTTGATCAAGCCGTAGAATCAGTTAAGTATATTGATAATGACCCGGCTAAAGGATCTTTAATTACTATTGAGAACAATAACCAGATGGTAATGCCTGTTACAGTCGAAGTAAAGGAATCTAACGGCAAAAAAGGTGTTGTAAAATTGCCGGTAGAGATTTGGGAAAGATCCGGAGAATTTACGTTTAAATATAATTCAACCAGCCTGTTGGATTCGGTTGTTGTTGATCCAAATAAACAGCTTCCTGATGTTAACGAAGATAACAATGTCTGGACATCCGGGACAAAATAACATAATAGAATTTTCATTATAAATTCTTAGACTCAAGTTGATCGACAATTTAGAATGGGCTAAAGCCCAAAATGTTTTTAGAGTTTTTCTTCTCCCCGACCTGAGGGTCGGGGTTATTTAAACTGCGCCTTAAGGGCGTAAACTAAGAAATATTAATAAAATTGAGGGATTTTGATCCCTTTATTAATATGAAGTTCAACTTGAGATATAAATAAATATATACTCTGTTTTAAATATTATTGATGCGTGTAATAATCATTGTACTTCTATATCTTAAAAATGAAATATCCTTTTAAAAATGCTCTTAACAATTCACATTTCTAAAAAACTAAATAAACAATATTCCAATCGGTGAATCTTCATGAAAACATTTTCTTTTCTTATAATAGCGTTAATCCTTATGTTTTGTTTTACTTCCAATGTTTCTGCTCAACAAAAACAAGGATATAATCCTCAAAAAGTTTTTGATCCTAACTTTTTAAGCAGCCCCGGAACTGTTTATAGAAGCGGCAGCGGCGCTCCCGGCCCTGAATATTGGAAAAACGAAGCGGATTACAAAATTGACGCTTCACTTGATACTGCCGCTAAAAGTATTTCCGGGAATGTTCAAATTACATATACTAATAATAGTCAGGACAAACTATCCTATTTGTGGCTTCAATTGGATCAAAATCTTTTCAAAAAGGATTCCCGCGGGACTTTAACTACTCCGGTCGGCGGTTATAGATTTGGCGGAAGAAGTTATACTAACGGTTATGAATTAAAATCCGTAAAAATTATTCAGGATGGAAATACAACAAATGCAGACTATTTAGTTTCGGATACTAGAATGCAGATAATTTTACCGGAACCATTAAAACCCAATGGTGGTAGAATTGAAATAGATATTCAATATAGCTTTATTATTCCTCAATATGGCTCCGACCGCATGGGATATTTGAAAACAAAAAACGGAATTATATATGAAATAGCTCAATGGTATCCCAGAATGGAAGTTTATGATGACATTATCGGATGGAATACACTCCCATATTTAGGAGCCGGGGAATTTTATTTAGATTACGGAAATTTTGATTTTAATATTACGGTACCTTCAAATCAAATAGTAGTTGCTTCCGGGAAATTGCAAAATCCTGAAGATGTCTTAACTAAAACTGAAATAAATAGATTGGATAAAGCTTCTAAAAGCGACAGTACAATATATATTATTGATCCGACAGAAATAAATAAGCCGGAAACACGTCCTGTTCAAAATGGAAATCTCACCTGGCATTTTAAAATGGAAAATTCACGGGATGTTTCCTGGGCCTGTTCAAATGCATTTGTTTGGGATGCTGCCGAAGCACATCTTTCAAATGGTAAATCTGTTCTTTGTATGTCGGTTTACCCGGAAGAATCTTCATCAGATTCAGCTTGGGGAAAATCTACAGAATTTGTAAAAAGTACCATTGAAACAAACTCAAAAATGTGGTATGAATATCCTTACCCGTCAATGGTTAATGTTGCCGGCAATGTTCACGGTATGGAATATCCCGGCATTGTGTTTTGCGGCTGGAAATATAAATTCAGAGGGCTTTGGGCTGTAACTACTCATGAAGTTGGACATACATGGTTTCCGATGATTGTAGGTTCGGATGAAAGAGAATATGCGTGGATGGATGAAGGATTTAATACTTTTATTAATATTTATTCCACACTTGCATATAATCACGGAGAATTCAAATCATTCGGGGATAATGCAAGAATGATTGTACCATTCCTGAAACATAAAAATATTGATCCTATTATGACTTACCCTGATGACCTGCCCTCAAGAGAACTGGGTCTGCAGGCATATTTTAAACCGTCATTAGGATTATATATTTTGAGAAATTATGTATTGACCCCTAAGAGATTTGATTTTGCTTTTAGAACCTATATTAAACGCTGGGCATATAAACACCCTTCACCAAAAGATTTTTTTAGAACAATGAATGATGCAGCCGGAGAAGATTTAGATTGGTTTTGGAAAGAATGGTTCTATAAAAACTGGACTTTAGATCAGGCAGTGAAGGATGTTAAATATGTTGATAACGATACTTCGAAAGGAGTTTTACTCACCATTGAAAACAAAAATCAAATGGTAATGCCTGTTACTGTTGAGATTAAAGAAAAAAACGGAAATTCAGGTATTGTAAATCTGCCGGTGGAGATATGGCAGCGCAGCGGTGAATGGACATTTGAGTATAATTCTACAAGTATGATCGATTCTGTAATTATTGATCCTGATAATAAATTACCTGATGTAAATCCATCTAACAATGTTTGGACATCCGGGACAAAAACGAAAAATTCGAATTAATTATTACATTTAATATTCAATTTTAAGCAAATTTTTAAGCCCTTCGATATTTGAAGGGCTTTTTGTTTATTCTTTTTTAAAAGGCATTTAATCTACGTTATTGTAGATGCAAACCTAATTTTAAGATACATTTTTTAGTTCTCAACCTGCTGATTATATTAAAAGAGCAAACTTGAGAATTCAATAAAAAATTTCAAATATTAACGAATAAGCAGCTTTTGTCCTTTTGATAGTTAATATAACAATGGCAAGCATAGATGCTCGTAACATATTAAATTCGAAATCTTCCGGATTCAATAAAAATTGATTATAAAATTTTATTTAAATTTTATCAAAATAATATTGACTTTTAATCTATATAGAACAAAATTAAGCATAAAAATAGATTATTCGCTTTTTTTATTTTGAATTCTAAATATTTATATTTGTAATTAAGGTAATTATTTTGGTATTTATCATTTTATTATAAAGCAAAAAAGGCAAATCATGCAAAGTTCTAAAATTGAATTCTTAACTAAGTATAATAATTTGCTTAAACTTGCTGTTACTAAGTCTCCAAACTTTCCAGATACTTTATGTGAATTTTTAATTGGTGAGTATGAGTTTCAAGCAGTTATTTTATTAAAAGTTAAAGAAAACGACAGCATGGTTTTACTGGGGAAAGCCGGTGAAGCTAAAAAAAGTTACGTTAAAGATTCAGTATATAGTTGTTCAGCCTGCAAAACAGTTAAGGAACGTCTTGGACCAACTATGTTCAGTACAAATGTCGATTGTGAAATTTTAGCATCTGAATATATAGTTTATGAAGGTTGCTTATTTATCAAACTGGCAGGTACTGAAGATGCTTTGTTAAAAATAGCAAAAAAGTCTCCATTTATAAATGTTGATCTTGACAATATCAAATTAATCGGCGAATCAATTGGGAATTTATTAAATCTATGGATGCATAATAACGGAATCACAAGCGCTTCCATCAGTGAAATAATTACGGATATTGCTCATGAACTAAGGACACCGACTAATAGTATAATGGGCTTTGCTTCACTGCTTAATGAGGACAACCTAACTTCATCACAAGCCGAATATGTTTCAACTTTAAAAGACAACGCTTTTAATTTATTATCCTTAATAAATGATTTAATTGACTTAGCCAAGATAGATGCCGGGCAAAATAAAGGAACTTCGTCAAGCATTGATTTGAAAAACTTTGTTGATGAAGTAGTAAATATATTTTCAGAAAAAATTACAAAGAATAAAGTAGAATTTATTGTCAATATCGAAAAAGGTATCCCGTCGTCGGTAAAATTAGATGCTCAAAAGCTAAGATATATTTTGATTAATGTTCTTACTAATTCTCTTAGGTTGACGGAAAGAGGAAAAATCTCGATCTCGATTTCGTCTTCTTCAAATGGGAAATTGGATTTTAGAGTAGCAGATTCCAGTAACGGCATATCATCTAATAAGCTCAATGATATTTTTAAACCTTTTGCTTTATCCGAACTCGGCCATAACCAGATAGGCAGCTCATCCGGGTTAGGTTTAATCTTAGCTAAAAAATATATCGAATTTCTTAATGGTGAAATTTCCGTTACAAGTATGATTGGGAAAGGGACTACATACAATTTTTCAATCGGCATTGAACCTTTATCGGCCATTGAAAAACAAATTGTTTCGCTGCCAAAATCCGATAAAAGGAATAAAGTCCTTGTTGTCGAAGATGACTATGCTACCTCTAAACTCTTAAGTAATTATTTAAACAAATGGGGTTACGTACCTACTATAGTAAATTCCGCCGAACAGGCAATGAAAGCTATTGACAAAGAATTTTTTCTTGCGGTTCTAATGGATATTATTTTACCCGATACGAACGGTTTTGATTTATTAAAAAGAATAAGGGAACATAAAAACGCAAAGAATACACCTGTTATCGTATGTTCTGTTGAAGCCGAACAACAAAAGGCATTTTTACTGGGTGCAGTTGAATACTTTGTTAAGCCGATTAAATACAAAAATTTGGTTGAAGTTCTAACGGCTTATAAGCTTAAAAAAGATTCCAACGTTTTAATTGTAGATGACGATGTTCCGACATTAAATTTAATTAAGGAAACTATAGATCAAGCCGGATATAATTCAATAGCGGAATCACATCCGGCAAAGGTTATTAATAAGCTGGACTCGCTGCAACTGGATATTGCAATAATCGACCTGGATATGCCGGAAATTAACGGGTTTGAGTTGATAAAAATTATTAAATCCAAACCTAATTTTGCAAAATTGCCGATTGTTATTTACACAGGGAAAGAGAATTATCAGGACGATCTGAAGAAGATTGACGGGCTGTTTGCAGATCTTTTGGAAAAAAGAAGTACCAATATAGAAGAACTTTCCGATACAATTACTCAAATGATTAATAGTTTTGATAAACCGTCTACTCCCGAAGAAGTTTCCAAACAAAAAGAAGGTGTAAAAATATTATTAGTTGAAGATTATAAACATTCTCAAATTATAGTAACAAGACTGCTGAAGAAAAACAATTTTGATTCAATTATTGTTGTTGAAAACGGTGCTGAGGCTGTGGATGCCGTTAAAAGGCAATATTTTGATTTAATTCTGATGGACATGCAAATGCCTGTTATGAACGGCTTTGAAGCAACCGAAAAGATAAGACAATTACCTAATTACAAAGAAACACCTATCATAGCACTTACTGCTTTTGCAATGAAAGGCGATAGAGAAAAATGTATAGAAGCCGGGGCAACAGATTATATTCCAAAACCGATTGACAGCCAGGAATTTATTGAGAAAGTAAAGTACTATACGGAAAGCAAAATCAAAGTTGGTTAAAATTATCATAGAATTAAAAACGAAGATATAAAACAAACTTTGAATATTTTTTAAATTGAAATTTACTTTTCCGGCAGACTTTTTATTACAAAGGTGTTCAACCGGAGCACATCCTAATATTTCCAATGGACAGATAAAACAATTTTTAATGTAACTTTTGAATTTTTAATTTTATGATTAGTGAAAAGCCAAGAGTACGATTTGCACCAAGCCCCACAGGATATCTGCATGTCGGCGGTCTGCGAACAGCACTTTATAATTACCTATTTGCAAAAAATAAAAACGGAAAATTTATTTTAAGAATTGAAGATACCGATCGAAACCGTTTTGTTGAAGGAGCTGTTCAAAATCTGATATCGGCATTAAAATGGTGCGGTATGGATTACGATGAAGGTCCGGATACCGGCGGTGAATATGGACCTTATATGCAGTCTCAACGCCTGGAACTTTATCAGAAACATGCTGAAAATCTTTTAAACAAAGGCAGGGCTTATTATTGTTTTTGTACACCTGAAAGGCTGGATAATCTGCGCAAAGAACAGCAGCGTCAAAAGCTGCCGCAGGCAAAATATGATAAACATTGCCTTCATTTATCCACGGATGAAATTGAAAATAATCTCGCCGGTAATATTTCTCATGTTGTAAGGCTAAATGTTGAACCAGACCAAAAGATTATTTTTGATGACGTTGTACGCGGGAAAGTGGAGTTTGAAAGTAACAATGTAGATGACCAGGTTTTAATAAAAAGCGACGGTTTTCCCACTTATCATCTAGCGAATGTAATTGACGATCACCTTATGAATATTAGTCACGTAATTCGTGGCGAAGAATGGCTTTCATCAACGCCGAAACATATACTGCTCTATGATTTTTTCGAATGGGAAAAACCTATATTTGCTCACCTGCCTCTTTTATTAAATCCGGATAAATCGAAATTAAGCAAAAGGCAAGGTGATGTGGCTGTAGAAGATTATAAAGCAAAAGGATTTTTAAAAGAAGCATTGATAAATTTTGTCGCTTTACTCGGCTGGAATGCAGGTGATGATAAAGAATTTTATTATTTAAATGAATTAATCGAAGCATTCAGTCTGGAGAGAGTTAATAAATCCGGTGCAGTTTTTGATCTCGAAAAATTAAATTGGCTTAATGCGGAGCATCTGCGGAAAAAATCCGATGAAGAAATTCTCCCCATGTTGAAGATTGAGCTTTCAAGTTCCGAATATAAGGATAATAATTATACCGATTCATATCTTCTTCAAGTAATTCAAGTAATGAAAGAAAGGGTATCATTTGTTCAGGATTATATTACGAAAAGTCCGTACTTCTTTAAACCGCCGGAAGAATATGATCTAAATACAATAGCAAAAAATTGGAAGGCTGAATCACCGGACTATCTGAGAAAATTAAAAGAAAATTTCTCTAAGTTTGAAAAACCTTCAAAAGAAGATTATGAAAACTCTTTGGCAAAAATTGCAGAAGAACTTAAAATAGGAAAAGGGAAACTTATTCATCCGCTGAGATTGGCTGTATCAGGCATTAGCACCGGCCCCGGAATGTTTGATCTGCTTTATATAATCGGAAAAGATGAAGTACTGCATAGGATTGATAGAGCAATTGAGACTATAAAATAATGCAAATTTAGAACTATTTAAATCAAATTTTAGCCGCTTATTTTTTAAAACTTTTTCCCCAGCTATCCTTTAGTGTTACTGTCCTATTAAAAACTAATTTCTCACTTGTTGTATTCTTTTTATCAACGCAAAAATAACCTAATCTTTCAAACTGGCATGTTATACCTGGCTTTGAATTCTTCAAAGATGGTTCAACCAATGCATTAGGAATAATTTCCAATGATTTCGAATTTATAAAATTCAGCCAATTTTCTTTTGCCCCGGGATCTTCAACAGTAAAGAGTCTATCATATAAACGAACCTCGGCATTTATTGCGAAACCTGCGGAAACCCAGTGAATTGTTCCTTTAACTTTTTTATTGCTTGTACTGGTACCGCTTTTAGTATCGATATCATATGTACAGTGTAGTTCAACTATTTCACCGTTCCCGTTTTTTATTACTTCATTGCATTTAATTATATATGCATACCGCAGCCGCACTTCCCCGCCAGGAATTAAACGATGATAACCTTTAGGAGGATTTTCCATAAAATCAGTTTGTTCAATAAACAGCTCTCTTGTAAAAGGAATTTTACGAGTTCCCATCGATTGATCTTCCGGATTATTAACTGCATCCAGTTCTTCAACTTCATTTTCTGGATAATTTGTAATTATGACTTTTAACGGATTTAGAAC
>JBJKQE010000219.1:0-4492 GCA_046705645.1 Ignavibacteriaceae bacterium
GGTTGATGGAATTAACATAATGCTGGATAGGCTGGACAGCGTTAGCATAGATAAGGATAAGATGCTTGTAGTTGCCAAAGCTGGCTGTCATTTGGGCCGTGATCCTTATGATCCCGCCGGTAGGTCAAATTTAGTCAATAGCTTATTTTATCAATTAGATCAGGAAGGATTAGCTGTACCTGACATGGGAGGAATTATTCACCAGACAATCGGCGGTTTTATTTCCACTGGGTCTGCCGGCGGATCAGTTAAGCATGCTTTCGGTGATCAAATCCAGGCAATAAAATTAATTGACGGAAACGGGGAGACACATTTTCTTACCAGGGAAAGTAATAATGATTTATTTTTTGCTGCCGGCGTTTCGCTTGGACTTTTTGGAATAATAACGGAAGTAACATTTAAACTTGTAAAAAAGTTTAACATTAAGGGTGAAGAAACTACAACAACAGTTTCTGAATGTACGATTGATTTATTTGAAAATGGGAATGGAAATAAAAAGAATTTGAAAAATTTCTTAACTGAAACCGAATATACAAGATTAATGTGGTGGCCTCAGAGCGGCGTTGAAAGAATGGTCGTTTGGAAAGCGCATCAAATGACGGATGCTGATTATAAAGATAATGGAATTGAAAAAAATGATTTTATACCTAAGCCTTATCTGGAATTTGATAAATTATGGGGTACAGAGTATCCGGAAGAAGCCGCCGGAGGTTTGTTTTATTCAGTTGTGGGTAATTGGAATTGGATTGAAGGTAAAGTTGGATGGTTTGTGAAAATTTTTCTAAAAATAATCGGGTGGTTATTTCCGAAATTAATTCTACCACCTGTTCTGAAAGAATTTGTACCTTTAGATGCGGATAAAAGTCCGGTTGGTCCGCAGCAATTTTGGGATATATGGTATAGAGGTCTGCCGATGGATAATCGTGTAAACGATAGATTAGTTCCGGTTGAATTTACTGAGATCTGGATTCCGCTTGAAAAGGCTGCTGCTGTTATGACAAAAATGAGAGACTATTATAAAACAACAGGATATAAAGCGACCGGATCTTTTTCATGTGAGGTTTACGCAGCTAAGAAAAGTGATTTTTGGCTAAGCCCTTCTTTTAATCGGGATGTTATAAGAGTCGACATTTTCTGGTTTACTTATAATCAAGGTCAGCCTGAAAAAGTTTATTACCCTCAGTTTTGGAATTTACTTATGAGCGACAGTGAATTAAGCTGCCGGTTTCATTGGGGTAAATATATGCCGGTTAATCCGGATTATCTTAAAAAACAATATCCAAAAATGAATGACTTTCTTGAAATCAGAAAAAAGATGGATCCTGATAATATATTCCTTACAGATTATTGGAAAGAAAGATTAGGTTTGGAATAATTTAAATTTTCTATTAATTCTTTTCAACATAACAAATATTTTCCGAATAGAATTGAATTAGAGCTGCATTTATTTCATCTCTTAGTTCTTTAAACTTATTATGGATTTCATAAGGCATACAATTAACAAGAGAAGGATCCTTAAATTCAAAGGAAATTATTTCTCCAATATTACCTGTGAACACAGGAAATTTATTTTCTGGAATTTTACAAATCGATATTACATAATCAAAAGATTTATGAATGAAAAAATTAACGTTCTTTGTAAAATTATCGGAAATATCTATCTTCAATTCTTTCATAACACGCACTGCATCCGGCTGAACGTATAATGACGGAGAAATCCCGGCAGAAAAAACCACCAAATCACTGTCAAATGATTTTAGGAAACCTTCCGCCATTTGGCTGCAGCATGAATTACTTCTCCCTAATATTAATATCCTTACACTCAATTTAATCTTCCTTTCAGTTTTATAAGGCGACTATTTTTTTCTTTACCTTATCAATAGAATTAACTAATTCAATATTTATAAAATTACGCTGACTAATTTTAAGCTTAGTCATATCTACACAATCAATACTTATTACAGTGTCGCTAATAAAAGTAACTATACCAAGAACCGAGTTTTTTCCTTTCTTTAAAGGAGTAGGAAAGTGGTATTTAACAACGTCTCCGACTTTCATTTTGATTATCCCTTCTGCTTTGAATTCTAGTCGATTTGTTCAGAATTATTATCGAATCAAAATTAAGCTGCGCATGTTAAATTAAGATGAATTAAATATAAAGAAATTGTTAAGCATTTTTTATAAAACAGGTAATCAAAATAGAATGATTATTCTCTGGAAATAAAAAAAAGAGACGATATTATTTTATAATACCGTCCCTTCCTAATCTACCCCCCCTAAAAATAATTATGCTAATAAAATTTGTAGCTTAGTAGAATCTTGCAGTATTTATAATCTAGAGTCAACAATTTTACCTAATTCTTTAAGCTGATCCATTGTCAGCATAGTCGGAGATTTACTGCCTCCGCCTAAATTAAAAAATGAACTTAAAGTTACGCAATGAGTCCCTTTACAGAATACAAGTATATACTCCGGTCAGCTTTAGGACCGGCAAATACTTCCTCTCCTACATCTGAAATATCTTTTTTAAAATATCCGTTTCTTTTTTTATAATCTGGATAGTTTAAATTCTAAAATAAAATATTAATTTTTAAAGAGAGCTAAACTTTAACAATTTCTACTCTTCTGTTTTTCGATCGTCCATCTTCTGTTCTGTTGTCTGCAATCGGCTTGGATGCGCCCCATCCTTTAAATGAAAGCCGTGATTTATCGATTCCCTGTACAACGATTGCATCCATTACCGATTTAGCTCTGTTCTCAGAAAGTGTTTGATTAGATTTGTCGCTGCCGACATTATCTGTATGTCCTTCAACGCTGATTTTTAAATCGGCATTATCTTTTAACATTTTTACAATTTGATCTACTGTCGGCTGTGAGTCGGGTTTGATATCCGCTTTGCCGGTTTCAAAATTTATGTACAAAGCAATAAATCCATCTTTATTCAGAGCTTTCAACATTTCGCTTGCCTGGACTTCCTGTTTCATCGGTTCCATTTCCAAAACATAAAGTGTGTAATGTTCAACTTCATTTGGAGTCCCGCCAAAGTTACTGACCTTTACCCAATATTCTTTATCTTTTGAAACGAGGTGAAATGTCGCTTCAACATCTGCATCCTGCGAATTTGTATTTTTATAGATTATTTCACCGCTGTTATCCTTAACGGCATTTTCATAATTTTTTATTATTTGAAATGAACTTTTAGATTTATCGCCTGCGTCAAAATTAAAGTAATAGACTATGGTAAAAAGTTCGCCTTCCCGCGTTTCGGTTTTGCTGCTGCTTGTACGAAGTTCAAGTTGGTTATAATTTTCGGAGCATTCGGTAATATAAAAGCTAGTCATTTTGGAAAATAACGAATGGTCTTTGCATCCTTCTTTATCTGTTTGTGCCGAAGCCGTTATTGTGATTGCAATTAAAAATGCAAGTATAAGAGTCAACCGTTTCATATAGTACTCCTCTCTTTTATAATAAACTAATTTATTTAGAATTTATTTGACAATTTTTATCTTAATATTATAACCTGATAGTTAGTCCCTGGATAATTTAAATTCATAGTTTACAGTTTCTTCCTCATGAGTTATAGGATTTTCCCTTTTTATAATATTTTTCTCCGAAAGTGTTTTGTCTTCTGCAGTGCCCTTAAAAGGACCAATAATTTCTTTAATAGGAATATCGATTATTTTTGTTACCGATTCCGGCTTATTATCGTTGTTGCTGCATATTCCTTCTATATGTTCTTTATTAGTCTCCTTTAAAAATCCTTTCTTAGATGCTGCTATGATCATTATCGTATAAGTGCTGTCTTCCAAAAATGTAATTTCCACTCTTGCATCATCAATCTTCTTCCCCTTGCTTTCACTTTCATTAGACAGCCCTTTAACAACAGCATTATTTGATCTCATCTTTATAGAACTTCTGAATCCTTGTTTATCTTTTGTACAAGAATAGCAGTCATTATTTACTTCAACGTTTATATCTTCATTAAGAGTATATTCAATATTCCCCGATGCAGAAAAC
This sequence comes from Ignavibacteriaceae bacterium, assembly GCA_046705645.1. Lineage (GTDB taxonomy): Bacteria > Bacteroidota > Ignavibacteria > Ignavibacteriales > Ignavibacteriaceae > FEN-1297. Next base: position 4,018 of record JBJKQE010000219.1, read on the forward strand.
TTCCCGGTCTTTTCAAGCTGCAGTTTGCAGTCAGAATTCTTATTTGATTTAATAACTTTTTTATACATGCCTTCTTTTTTATTACAATAAACCGGATATTCTTCCGTCCAATTAGTATCAAGCTTAGATGTAATATCTAATTTTAACTGACCGAGGTAGGGGCATATTTCATTTTTTAAAAGCTGTTTTACAAATTGTTTTACCGGCTCTATTTTGCCTTTCTGAAGAAAGTCTTTTATATCATTGCTTGAATTGATTTCAGCTATTAATTTTCCTTTCCTATTGACACATCTGGCATTTGAATTAATTTTATTTTTAGCCGAAGTATAAAAACTAATTGAAACCCAGTAATCGCTATTTAAAATTGAAGCCGCAAGCTTTTTTATTTTAATAGCGGTATTTTGATTTCCGAATGCCGGAGTTCCTTCCAGCCGAAGTTCGGCAATACAATATTTTGCATCGCTTAAATCTCTAA
>JBJKQE010000220.1:0-7382 GCA_046705645.1 Ignavibacteriaceae bacterium
CCTGCCGATAAAATTATTAAGCTGAATGCATTGATAAAATCGTACTGTGAAGAAAAAAATATCCCATATGTTGACTACTATTCCAAAATGGTTGATGAAGAAAAAGGTTTTGATAATAAGTATACAGAGGACGGGGTTCATCCGACATTGGCTGGCTATAAAGTAATGGATTCTTTAATTGAAAAAGAAATAAAAGCAGTATTAAATTTAAAAGTTAAATAACAGAATAATCTTAATGTGTAAGGTTTCATTATCTTTTTAAGTAAATATTAAATTAAGTGTTTTATTAAAGTTAGACGAGTATTTGAAATATTTTTTTGAAGTATTTGCTTATATTTATTTCATAGACGATAAGAAAATTAAAGGGAACAATTTATGCGGTTATTTAAAATAGCATTACCTCTTTTACTTTTCTACTTCTTTTTTCTGCCAATATCAGCTCCGGCTCATCCTGATTCATTAAAAGTAAAAATTGAAAAAATTATTGAAAAAGCCAGTGGCAAAATTGGTGTGGCAGTCTTGGATATTGAAAACAAGTATACTTTGACGGTGAATAATAAAGTAAAATATCCTATGCAGAGCGTTTATAAATTCCCGTTAGCATTAGCGGTTTTAAATCAAGTTGATAAAGGTAAATTATCCTTAAAACTGAAGATTCATCTGGATAAAACAAATCTTGGGGAAAATACATGGAGCCCGTTAAGAGATAAGTACTCAAATGGGAACATAAATGTAACATTAGATGAAATTCTTAATTATACTGTATCTCAAAGCGATAACAATGGATGCGATATTTTATTTAAATTAGTCGGCGGGACAAAAGCAGTTAATCGCTACATACATAATTTAGGAGTTAACAACATATCAATTGCTGCTACTGAAAAAGAAATGCATTCGGCTTGGAATGTCCAATTTAAAAATTGGTGTTATCCTTCAGCTATGGCACTATTATTCTATAAATTTTATAATGGTGAAGTCCTTTCAAATGATAGTCGGAATTATCTAATGAACATTATGATAAAAACAGTTACGGGAGCAAATAGAATTAAAGGCTTGTTACCGCAAGAGACAGTTGTTGCTCATAAAACAGGTACATCAGATACAAACAAAGATGGTATAACAGCAGCAACAAATGATGCAGGAATTATAACACTTCCAAATGGACATCATATTATATTGGTAGTTTTTGTTTCTAATTCAAAAGATAATGATAAAACACGAAATGAAGTTATCGCAAAAATTAGCAAGGCTGTATGGGATTTTTATTCAGGATCATAATATAATGCGATAAGAAATAATCTTTAAATCTTTCTTTTTTTTTAATTCATTTTAGATAAATTAAATAAATGCTTAAAAAAGATTCACTCTTAAATTATTTGTTCTTTATCAACCTGATTATGATTTATATCCCATAAAGCTAATACTTTTTATGTGCAAAATATCATATAACAAAATTATAGCTTGTGATAAGGTGAATTATTACTAATATTTACAAGCATAAAATGAAGTTAAATTATCATAAATACCGGAAAGAATTTGCAGCAGTAATGCTGCTCTCATATCTCTTTTTAATATCACTTTCTATTTGTCATTACCACCATGTTGATATTATTGAAGGCAATTATTCGTTGGAAAACGGATGTGCGGGGACTGATTCAAACCCTTTTGATAAATTAATTGATTCCACACATGAATGTATGATCCAGCAGTTTGCTCACACAGTACTGGATTATAACCACATAAAAGTTTTTAACTTTGTTCAAAATACCGGCGAACAAGAATTTTCTATTAAAGAAATTAATCAGCATCCTTTAGATTCACATTATGACAGCAATCCCCATAGAGGACCTCCCTTAATTTAAAACCTTGCAAAAGGTTCCATACACTTTTTAATAATATTTAAAATTACGGAAATAATTTTATCCGGATCTCGTTAATTGTAGCTCAGTGTTTTGTATTCTGAATAATTCAAAAATTATTCTATTGAAGTCTAATTTTCGGGCTTTAACAATTGGTATCGACGCATAGACATATTACGTCATGACTGTGTTTGGAATTAAAGATTATTTCTATTAGAGCGTTTTTAGTTAATAATAATTAAAGTAGGAGTTTTATTAATGTTACCAATTTTCAAATTGAAAAATAATTTATTTAAAATGTGCTTGATAGTATTAATACTTAGTTGTGCTATAAACAGCTATGCTTCAAAAATAAAAAAGAATGAGAATAAAAAAGAAAACACGATCAATTATAAAGTTACAGTTATAGATTCTGCGCAAGGTACTCCTCTGGAACTAGTTACCTTAATATTAAAGCAAGGCGATAAAATAATAAATATTCGTGAAACCAATTATTTCGGCGTCGGATTATTCACCGATATTGAAACCGGCAATTATATCTTACATGCTCAATATATCGGTTATAAAACTTCGGATATTCCAGTAATTATAGACAGGCATCATAATAACATTAAAATTAAACTACAGCAAAGTGCAATTGGTCTTAGTGAAGTAGTAGTAACAGGTAAAAAGATAAATCAGGTTTCTAATTATATGGATATTAGAACGGGAATAAAAACATTCGAATTGCAATCTTTTCATCCTGCTCCGGAAGCTAGAATGACAACTGTAATTCAGGAAAACTTAGTAGGTGCTGTTAGAGCTCCAACCGGCGAAGTCCATATTCGCGGGCAGCATGGAGAATACTCATATCTTATTGACGGCATACCAATTCCGCTTGGAGTTTTCGGAGGATTGAACGAAGTTGTAGATCCCAGCGTAATAAAAAATATATCTTTTTATACCGGAGGATTTCCCGCTGAATACGGTGGGCAGATAGCTGCAATTATAGATGTTAGAACCCAAGTTCCTCCAGGTAAATTTCATTTAGATCTTTCATCTTACGGCGGAAGTTATCTTACATCAAATAATGAAGGTTTAGGTTCAAAAGTCGGAACCGTTAAAGCTCTAAATTCCAACGGACAAAGTATCTCAATTAGTAATCATATTGATAACTTCGGTTATTTCTTTTCCGGTTCAAGGGATGAAACCGATCGAAGGGTTGACCAGCCGGTTACCAAGTTATTTAACGATCATGGCTTTGATTATTTTGCTTACGGCAAGTTGGATTATTTTTTAAGCGATAATGATTTTCTTACTGCTAATCTCAACTACAGTTCTACACAAACTCAAATCCCATTCGATCCGTTAGAAGGTATTAATTATGATACACAGGGCAGCTATAATTCTTTTCAGACACTTTCATATTATCATACAATTTCAAATTTAACCGATAACTCAAGTAATATATTTGCCGGTTTATATGTCAGACAAGGAGGATTAAAATTCAATACAAGTCCGCTAGATCAAACCTTGCAGCATATTGGTACAGATTCAACAACCGGCTACAGGGTAAATCAAAATAGAAGCTTTGTCTCTTATGGAACCAGGTTTAAATATTATGATGAATTATCACATCATTTCGCTTATGCTTTAGGATTAGAATTTAGCGCTACAAACGGCAAAGAAAAATTTAATTTTTTGGATCTTAATAATAACGGACCAATTACCAATGATAATTTTACAGGGTCTGACTTTGCGCTTTTTGCTCAATCAAACATTCATCCTTTTGAATGGACGAGAATTGAAACCGGATTGCGATATGATCAGCATATAGCTCCCATAATTAATCTTCAAACTCAAGTGGAACCGAGATTTAAAATTAGCTTTTTCCCGGATGATTTTACAACTTTTTATTTAAGTTATGATAGGCTTTTCATTCCGACAAATATTGAAGGCTTGTCTTCAATTGCGACAGTTATTGGTGATTCGGCTTCAGCTACCTTTCCGGAAAAAGATAATTTATATGAAGGCGGAATTATTCATAATTTTCTAAACGGCTTTACTACTAAGCTGGATTATTTCTATAAAGAATCTACGCCAGGTTTAGATGATGAAACATTAGGCTCCAGTACAATTAGAGTAAATGTAAATATAAATCGTGTTATTGTTAGAGGAATAGAGCTAAGTTTAAATTATGGTGACCCCGACAATCCATTTTCCGGTTATTTAAATGCTTCACTTTTACATGCATTTGGAATCGGACCTGTTTCAGGCGGTTTTATTCCGGCAAATAATTCAACCGCTCCTTTTGATCTTGATCATGACCAAAGACTTTCTGTTGTGGCAGGATTAAATTATCAGCCTTCAAACTGGTTTATAAATCTAGTTGGTATCTATGGCTCTGGTTTGTCAAATGGTAATGATATTGCGTTCAAAACAGGGCTTTTTGATTTTAACCAGGCAGCGCATACAACACCTGCATGGATATTTAATTTGTCCGGCGGTCACACCTTCCGGCTGGGAAACAGTGCTTCATTAGAGCCGTCTCTTACTATTACAAATTTATTAGATCATTCACATTTACTTAAAGGAGCTTTCTTCAGCGGAGCAAGCTTTGAAGCGAGAAGGAATGTGGTATTTAAAATTGAATATCATATTTAATATGTTTTATTTATTATAAAGTGTCTCAAAAGTAATATTTTTCTGAAAGATAGAACACTGATAACTCAGATTTGAACTGATTTTCACGGATTTTTAAATAGATAATTACTTTTGAGACAGCCTCTTTTCATTATTTGAAAATAATTACTACAAAATAAGAGGAAATATAACGTCGCTTTTTTACCTACTAAAATAATTTTGTTTCTAAAACAGTACAAGGGGCCAAAATTAGAAATTCATTTTATATGGAATCCGTAAAATATGTTTTATTGTCATTCATCCGTTTTAAACTCATTTTAGGATTAATATTAATTCTTACCTTAAACGTAAGAGGACAAAATGAATATATTACGGTAAAAGGGCATGTAGAAGATGCAAATACAGGCAATCCTCTAATAGGCGTAAATATCTCTGTTCTAAAAGCTCATATAGGCACTACAACAGACAGCCTCGGGAATTATATCCTAAAATTGAATGCCGGTAAATATGGCATTACCTTTAGCTGTGTCGGCTACAAAACAATTATTAAAAATGTAAATGTTAACGGGTGGGAATCTAATGTTGCAGTAGATGTTTCTCTAAAGCCCAATGTTTATGTTATGAAAGATGTAACCGTAAATGCAGATAAGATATCTAACAACTTAACTCTCGACACATTGAAGGCTAAAGATATTCAAAACATTCCAAATGTTTTTTCAAATATTTTAAGCAGCATAAAATTTTTACCAGGCGTTACATCAAATAATGAGCTGTCCAGCACATATAATGTAAGGGGCGGCAGTTTCAACGAAAACTTAATTTACCTGAACGGTTTTGAGATTTATCAGCCATACCTTATACAGGAGGGAATTGAAGAAAGTCAATCTATTGTTAATGAAAACATGGTCAGCAGCATGGAATTCTACCATGGGGCATTCCCGGTTAATTTTGGTGATAAAATGTCTTCCGCACTCGCAATAAATTATTATACGCAAGAGGATCCGAAACTCGGCGGTGAAATAAATGCTGACTTGTTTAACATGGGTCTGACGCTTCATGATAAAACTGGAAACTTTAATTGGAGAACAGGCATTCGATATGCTTATCCCTATTTGTTTGACAAAGCTTTAATTCAATCAAAGGGACAGTATAAACCCAATTTTAATGATTTCCAATTTTTCGGCTCTTATAACATGCCTAATAAATCCGAATTTCAATTATTGTTTTTAACAGCTAGAAATAATTTTGATTTAACTCCTCAAAGCTGGTTTGGAAATTTTCAAACGGCACCATTTGTTGTTAAACAGGTAACTTTAGAGTTCAGCGGGCAAAATTCATATAACTATAATACCAATTTGTTAGGATTAAAATTCTTAACTCCTTTAAGTGAAAATTCCAATATATCTGCATCAATTAGTTATTACTCCGATAAAGAATTATATAACAAAAATTTATCTTATGATGTTTATTATTCGGATGACGGTTATCATCCGTATGAAAATATGCAGTATATTGAGACAGGAAATGAATTTGCCGACAATTATCTTAACACCAAAAGGCTGGAACTTAAATCCGATTATAGATTAAAATATAAAATTCATAATATCATTGTCGGAACAACTTTAAGATATTCAAAAATGGAAAGTTCACTTATTGAATCAACTAATTTTACCGGTGCCGACTCAGTCTTAAATTTTTCCGGTAATTCAAACCAGAAATTAAATGTTAATTTTAATTCTATGGCTGCTTATATCGAAGATAATATTTTCTTAAACGACAAATTAAATGCAAATGCCGGTTTAAGGGTTCTGAAATATTATTTTAATAATCAGTTATTATTCAGCCCGCGGGCAAGCATAACGTACAAACCGGATCCGTTAAATTCTTTTTATTTTGCATGCGGATATTATTTTCAGCCGCCATACTTTTATGAATCCTGGGATAAGAATATAAATACGGCAAAATCTCTGCTTGCACAAGAAGATATTCAATATAATCTGAACTGGGAAAATCATTTTAAAAAAAATGCAAAATTTACTGTGGAATTATATTATAAGGATTTAAGACGATTGATACCATACTATATTAAGGATTTAAATTTGGTTTATGGAGATAAAAATAACTATAAAGGATATGCATACGGATTAGACTTACAATATGAAGGGGAATTAAGTCAGGATTTGGAAACTTGGATAGGTTATAGTTATTTGAATGCGGAAGAAAAAGAAACACCGGGGAATTTCCCTTATGTAAAGAGTCCGTTCGGCCAGTCGCATACAATAAGGATATTTCTTCAGGATGAGGCAAAGAAACACAAAAATTTTCAAGTTCACGTATTATTTCTTTTCGGTACGGGATTTTTCTATAATCCGATGCAAAGCGTTCCGGCTTCAACACCTGGTTCATACCAGATTGTACCAGATTATAACGTGACGGAAGTATACCCGTTTTTCATGAGAGTGGATATGGGACTAACATTTAAGTTTAATATATTAACAGAGAAAGAAATTATATTTACTGTTGACGTCCTTAATGTATTTAATAACTATAATATTACTTCTTATTCATGGTATCATGTTCTTCCTCAAGTAAAGCAGCCTGTGCCTGTTGCCAACATTCTCTCGCCAAGATTTTTTAATGTAGGTTTCAAGTTTAACTTTTAGTGAATAAATTGGACAAAAGCTTAGTTCAAATATTTGCTGCTGATAGGATTCATATTAAGTTTGCAACTAGTTCAAGAGATGTTGTTAAAATGATTCACTTAAAAATTCATTATTGTTAAGTAAATAATAATTTATTTCATTTTTATGAATTTTAGATTAATTAACTGAAGTTACGCAATTGTCATGCAGAACTTGATTCAGCATCTAAAAATGTTGAAAAAATGAAGATTCCGAATCA
>JBJKQE010000221.1:0-43914 GCA_046705645.1 Ignavibacteriaceae bacterium
TGGGCAGTACCGGTTTTACCGGCAATTAAAATATCTTTTGAACGAATGTTTGCGGCTGTGCCTGAACCGTTTACAACTAAAAACATTCCTTCTTTTACAATATTAAAAATACTTGAATCTATGCCTAAATCGATTTTTTTATAACTAAAAGGCACAAGCTTTCTGGTTTTATTTGTTATATATCCTCTTACCAAATGCGGTGTATACGTAACACCGTCGTTTGCAATTAATGAAACATATTGCGCTAATTGAATAGGTGTAACGCTAACTTCACCTTGCCCAATACCCAAGCTGGCCATTATACTTTTAGGCCAATCAGGTCCATATTTTTTTACATAATAACTTGGTGTAGGAATAAAACCCGGAACTTCATCACCTATATCAATATGGGTCTCACGCCCAAAACCAAATTTATTGGCATATTCATCCCATATATTCATGCCGATTTTATAAATTAAATTATAAAAGAAAACATTGCATGAATGTTCAATGGCATGAACAACATTTAAAGTCCCGTGAACTGCATCGCATTTAAAATATCTTCCGTAAAATTCCTGTCCCCCACGACAGGTAAATGTTGTTGAAGTTGTAATTACACCTGAGTTAAGAGCCGCAACTGCTTCCATAATTTTGAAAGTAGAACCGGGCGGATTAGCTGCCATTGTTGCCCTATTAAAAAAAGGTTTTTCCGGATCATTATACAATTTTTGCAAATATTCTCTTGAAGTAACATATGCAAATTCACTAAGATCATAATCAGGAGCGCTGGCTAATGCTAAAATTTCACCGGTTTTAGGATCAATTGCTACTGCAGCTCCTCGTCTACCTTTAAGTGCCTCTTCAGCTGCTTTTTGAACATCTGTGTCTATAGTTAACAAAAGATCATTGCCTTTTATTGAGGGTACGTCTTCAGCTCCGTTTTTATACTTGCCTATTTCTCTTCTTCTTGAGTCAACCATAATATAATCATAACCCTTTTTCCCTCTTAATATTTTTTCATATGCCTTTTCAATTCCGCTGTATCCAATATAATCGCCCGGTTTATAATAATTCTTATATTTCTCTAATAATTTGGGAGTTATTTCTTTTGTGTACCCAAACATATGAGATCCTCGAATTCCGGCAGGATAACCTCTCTGCATTTCTACAATGTAATCTACACCAGGCAGGTGCTCGGAATTTTCTTCCAGCCATGAGACTACTTTAAAATCGATTCCTCTTTTTATACGAACAGGAATAAATTTTGAATATATTCTATTTTCGGAAAGAATTTTATTTATATAACCTCGCTTTTCTCCTATTTCCGCTTCAATAATTCTGTTAAGAGAAGTATCATATTCTACAGGAGTAATTCTTAATGTGTAAGCCGGGATATTATCTACAACCACATTCATGTTTCGATCGTAAAAAACTCCGCGAAGCGGTGTTTCTTCAATAGCTTTAATACTATTACTTGCTGCTTTCTCATTATAATCGGTATGTTCAATTATCTGCATCTGGAATAAGCGAAATCCTAATACGGCAAAACTACCCACTAAAATAAAATATATGATTGATTTCCTTTGGAGAGATGCAAAGTTAACTGCTCTCAACTAATACTCCTCTTCGGATAAAATATAACTATAAATACACTTATAACTGCGGTATAAATTCCGGGAAGCATACCTTCATTAAAAAATAAGATTATAAAATTTGTATTTAAATCAATAGTAGTAAAAAAGGCGCCGATTATTAAGTCAATTACTGAGCACAATAAAACAATTAATAAAAATGAATAAGATTTAAGATAGTTATCAACTTTATTTTCATTTGAGAAATAACCTGCAATAAAGCCTGCCAAGGTTTTAGCAAGCATTGTACTGCCAAGCAAAGTACCGGTTATTAAGTCAAAAAGAAAACCATAAAAGAATCCTAACACTGTTCCATACATCTGGCCTAATCTCATTGAATAGAAAACCAAAAGGATCATTATTAAATCCGGTGTAACTCCGTTAATTGCAATTAACGGTACAACAGTGGTTTGCAGTATCAGCAGAGGAAAAAATAAAATAATTGATAATATATATTGTGAACGCATTTATTTATGATTATAAAAGTTTAATTCCAAACCCTGAATCTCTTTATTTTCTACTATTCCCAAAACGAAGACATGTTCCGTACGAATAAAATCAACAAAAGGTTTAACTTTTACTTCGTTGAATATTCCGGTTTCAATTTTGCTTATCCCTATTACAACCCCTACAGGCAAAGGGACTGCTACTATTGTACTTAAATCAGATGTAATAATACGGTCTCCCGGTTCTACATCATACGTTTTAGGCACATCAATTATAACCAGATTAGAACCATTCCACTTCATTATTCCGTCAATCCTGCTTCTTTCATCTTTTACGGTAAGTTTCAGCTCAATATTCTTCAAAGTTTTAACAATTGAAAAATTATCTGATGTTGTAGCTACAATACCGACCAAACCGAAATCATTAATTACGGGCATACCGGCTTTAACCCCGTTTTGGGCACCGATATTTATTGTTAATGTGTTTTGATATTTTGAAAGAGATTTGGAAATTACGGCTGCAGGAATCAGCGGATATTTGGTAGTATCTTTCATCCCTAATAAGTTTTTAAGCTCCGAATTTTCTATACCATATTGTCTTAATTCACTAACCTTAAGCATTAATTCCGCGTTCAATTTTCTTAGTCTTTCATTCTCGCTTTTTACGTTGGAAATATTAATTACATCCGAAATGACCGAAGTAAATGCAGCAAAGCTTCCAAATGCCAAAGCCTTAACTTTTTTTACAGCGGGTTTTTGATTTAATGAGATGGTAATGAGGCTTATAACTAATAATACTATGAGAACGATATATTCTTTAAAATTTCCCCAAACACTTCCGAAGATTCGAATCATTAATATCTTCTATTACGAATTAAAACTTTTGAGTAGTGATTTAAACTTTCTATAACTTTACCGGCACCTCTTACAACTGCTGTTAGAGGATCTTCCGCCACATGAACCGGTAAATTAGTTTCCATTCTAATTCTCTCATCCAACCCTTTTAACAAGGCACCGCCTCCGGTTATCATTACGCCTCTATCTAAGATATCTGCGGATAGTTCAGGCGGAGTCCTTTCCAGAGATTGTCTTACAGCATCTACAATTTGTACTATAGCTTCATTTAATGCTTCTCTAATTTCTACCGAACTAACTTCAGTTGTTTTAGGAATACCTCCGACAAGATCTCTTCCCTTTACTTGAATCGTAATTTCTTCTTTTAGCGGTACAGCGGAACCAACTTCGCATTTTATAGCCTCTGCTGTTCTTTCACCAATAAGGATATTGTGATTCTTTTTAAAATACTGCATTATCGCATAATTCATTTCGTCGCCCGCTATACGTATTGATTCTTCATTTACGATACCGGACAGAGCTATTACAGCTATTTCCGTTGTTCCGCCGCCTATATCGATAATCATACTACCAACTGCTGCTTCAACATCAATTCCAATTCCAATAGCTGCAGACATTGGTTCAGCTATTAAGTGAACTTCTTTTGCTCCAGCGTGCTCGGCACTATCCCTTACTGCTCTTTTTTCCACCTCTGTAACTCCGCTTGGTACAGCTACAACTATCCGACGGCTGGATAAAGCACCGGCTCTAACTTTCTTAATGAATGCGCGGATCATACCTTCTGCTATTTCGAAATCTGCAATAACTCCGTCACGCATCGGGCGTGTAACTCTAATTTCCTTATGTTCCCTGCCCTGCATTTCTTTAGCTTTATTGCCAAGTGCAATTATTCTTTTGGTATTTCTATCGAAGGCAACGATAGATGGTTCATTTAAAACTATGCCTTTACCTTTAACATAAATTAAAGTATTGGCAGTTCCCAAATCGATAGCAATATCTGCCGAAAAAAAGTCGAATAATCCCATAAGCCCTCTTAGTGTTTAAAGTGTCTTATACCGGTAAAAACCATGGATATTTTATTTAAATTTGCAGCTTCAATTACATCGGAATCTCTAACAGAACCTCCCGGCTGAATTACAGAAGTCGCGCCGTATTTAATAATTTCCTGTAACGTATCCGGAAAGGGGAAAAATGCATCGGAAGCTGCAACACTGCCTTTTAGATCCAAACCATGTTCTTGAGATTTTAAATATGCAATTTTAGCCGAATCAAGCCTGGACATTTGCCCGGCACCTACGCCTAATGTAGCTTTGTCCTTAACAAAAACTATAGCATTCGATTTTGTATGCTTGCAGACCTTCCAAGCAAATTTCAGATCATCTAATTCTTCCGGTGAAGGTTTTTTATTTGTTGCAACTTTTAATTCATCTTCATTAAGTATTTCGCGGTCCGCATCCTGAACAATTACTCCGCCGGGTATATTCTTAAAAGTAATTTTACTATCACTAATTGGTTTTAACTGTTTTAATAAACGTCTGTTTTTTTTCTTAACTAAAAGATTTTTAGCTTCTTCCGTATAATCAGGAGCGCAGATTATTTCTAAAAATATCTCATTTAATTTTTCAGCTACAATTTCATCTACTATTGTTGTAAACGCCACTATTCCTCCAAATGAAGAAACCGGGTCACATTTTAGAGCCCTTGTATAGGCATCTAGAGAATCCTTTCCCATTGCGGCACCGGCTGCATTCTGATGCTTGATAATTGCACAAGAACCTTTACCAAGGTCTTCCACTAATTCTATAGCAGCAATTAAATCCAAAATGTTATTGTAAGATAATTCTTTTCCGTGAAAAACTTCAAAGTATTCGTTAAAGCCTCCGTACAAAGCAGCTTTTTGGTGGGGATTTTCACCATAACGCAAGATTTGTTCTTTTGGATAATTTATTCTAAAATGTGAAGATTCAAAATTGAATCTACTTTCAAGAAAATTTGAAATATAAGTATCATAGTCAGAAGTATGAGAAAAAGCCGATACTGCAAGTTTCTTTCTAGTTTCTTCAGAAACTTGTCTGCTCTTTAATTCTTCCAAAAAAGAATCGTATTGAGAAGGGTCTGTTAAAACAGAAACAAACTTAAAATTTTTTGCTGCAGCTCGGATTAGACTTGGACCCCCGATATCAATATTTTCAATTATTGTATTTAAATCTGATTTCGGGTTTTCCGAAACTTTCTTAAAGGGATAAAGATTAACGCAAACAATGTCTATAACCGGTATATTATTCTTTTCAGCTTCATTTTTATCTTCCGGATTATCACGCCTAAAAAGAATTCCTCCGAAAATTTTAGGATGCAAAGTTTTTACTCTGCCGTCAAATATTTCCGGGAAACCTGTTAACGAACTTATTTCTTCAACTTTAATTCCTCCGCTACTTATTGTTTTTGCCGTATTGCCGGTAGCAATTATTTTATATCCTAATTTGGTTAATGCTTCAGCAAAGTCAACTATTTTTGATTTATCCGACACACTAATTAATGCTAATTTATCCAATTTATTTTCCATTCAATTTTAGTTAAGAATAAGAACACGGTCATCAATAATTTTGATTTTATCTTCCGCAAGTTTATTTACAACGTAAGGCAGCAGTTGATGTTCAACTTCCAAAACTTTTTCAGCAATTTCTTCAGGCGATTTAACATCGGAAATATCAACGCATCTCTGCGCAATTATTTTACCGGTATCATAAGTTAAATCCACAAAATGAATTGTTGCACCGGAAACTTTGGCAGATGAATTATAAACTGCTTTATGTACATTTATTCCATACATGCCTTTACCGCCGAATGACGGTAATAAAGCAGGATGAATATTTATAATTTTATTTCGAAATCTAGTAATTACGTTTTCAGGAATGAGTTTTAAAAAACCCGCAAGAACTATTAACTCAATTCCATTGTCAGTTAGAAATTTAGAAAGAAATCCGTAGCTAATGCATCCTTCATCATTACCCAAGCAAAAAGTATTTATATCATGATTCTTAGCTATATTAAAAGCAGCACAATTTTTCTTATCACTAATTACAACTTTTATTTCAAATTTTCTATACTTTATTTGTGCATCTATTAATGCTTTTAGATTCGAACCTCTTCCCGAAACAAGTACGGCTACTTTCACATTAAATCAATTTTTCAGATTAATTTTAAATAATTCAAACTGTAAAATAATCAAAGTATGATTACTAATCTATTTATAAATTTTGACTATTCAGTTGAGGATAAGGCAAAAAGCAAATTCTTTAGTTTTTTCTGGTAATCATAGTCCGAAAAGCTTTTCGCTTCATCTATAAAACTTTTAACTGCAGTGGTATCCCCCATCTTTTCATTATCTCTTGCTGCATAATAGCAAGCGAATGGTTTAATCCATTTCTCTTCATTAATGTTCAACAACTTTGAAGTTAAAGCATAATTCAATGATTCATTGTAATTACCCAAATAATAATTAGCTTCGCATAAATAAAGATAAACTTCGGCTTTCAGTTCATCTGTTTTTATTGTATCCAATAATGAAGATAGAGAATCTACGGCTATTTTATATCTCCCGCTGTCAATATAATTTTTTGCCTTAATTAGACTTATCTCTATTTTGGTTAACGGACGTTTAAAATAAATTTCACCTTTCCGTTTTGCGAAAATATCATCTTCAATATCCATATTGCCTTTGTCCGTCATTCCGAAATATTTTTTTGCTTCCGGTCTGTCACCTGTAACCTCAAAACTTACAGCAAGTCTGTAATAAGCAATACCTTCATAATCATTGTCGGTAGACGTACTCAAGAAATTTTTATAATAAACTTTTGCAGAGTCAAACATATTTTTTTTATAAAATACATCGCCCATAAGAAACCGTGAGAAAGAAAGGATCTGTTTGAAAGTGGTGTCGGGATGTCTTATAATTTTCACCAATATTTTTTGAGCTTCGTTAAGCTTCCTCATTTTTATATTTAAGACTGCAAAAGAATAATTGAAAAGTAAGTTATTAGGATACCTGGAGATTAAGTTTTTTAAATATCGGGCAGAAGCAGTAAAGTCATCCGAAAACTCAGATAAAATTTGTGAAAGATAATATTCAGCTTCAACTTTTGAAATATTTCCTTCTTTTGCGGCTTTTTCTATATACTCTAATCCCGTTTTTTTATCACCGTGAATACCTGCGAGATTTAACGCCCATCGAAATGCACTCGGAATTTGTCCCACGGCAAAATTATATAAGCCTAATCCGAGATAAGCATCATAATAGGTTGAATCCAATTCCAAAGTTCTACTTAAATAGGATTCTGATTTTTTACTCGCCCAAACCGCATCCAGAAATTTTTCGGATTTAGAAAATGCCATAGCCCGATAACTATAATCCGAACCTAAAATATACATTATATCGACATCATCAGGATCTTTATTCAAAATAGTCCGCGCTTTATCTATAGCGGTATCGGAATATGAAATAAATTTTTTAAAATCATTTTTATCCTGATTACTTAAATAATACCATAGATAAATACTTGCTTTGAAATGGTAACCGCGAGGATCTTCTGGATAATTTCGGATAAGATTCCGGAAAATATCATCCGACTTTACCCAGTTAAAATTGTATCCGTATTCTAAACCTTTTTTTATTGCTTTAGAAATTGCCGGCTGCGCTTTGATTTCCGCCGTATTATATATTACAAATACGAAAATTAAAAAAACAAATATTCTTTTATAATTACTTAAAACTTTAAACATATTTATCAGATAGAATAAGCAATGTTGAATTGCACTTTTGTAAAGCAGACGAAATAATACATTTTCAGGTTAATTTTTTTTCCCTTCGGCATAATCCAGCGAAGCCTTAACAAACTCTCTAAATAAGGGATGAGATTTAGTAGCCCTGGATTTTAATTCCGGATGAAATTGGCATCCTAAAAACCATGGATGATCTGGCAATTCAATTATTTCTACCAATTCTCTGTCCGGTGATAATCCGCTTAAAACCATACCATGGTCTGTTAAGATCGATCTAAATTTATTATTCACTTCGTATCTATGCCTGTGGCGTTCGGAAGTTTGATCGTTTTTATAAGCTTTATGCGCTTTAGTACCATCATGTAGAGAACACGGATAAGCACCCAACCTCATTGTTGCGCCCATATTTTTTATATTTTTTTGATCGGGCATTAAATCTATAACACTATATTTATTTTTCTTAAATTCAGAACTGTTAGCTTTAGGCAATTTGCAAATATTTCTGGCAAATTCTATAACAGCACACTGCATTCCGAGACAAATGCCTAAAAACGGTATTTTGTTTTCGCGGCCATATTGAACAGCTTTGATTTTACCTTCTATACCTCTTTCGCCAAATCCGCCGGGAACTAAAATTCCGTGAACACCATCCAATAATTTGGAAACACTTTCCGTTTCAAAAAGTTCCGCGCTTATTGTTCTTACAATTACTTTTGCGTTATTCTCGGCACCTGCATGCACAAAAGATTCCATTATACTTTTATAAGCGTCCATATGTTCAACATATTTACCGCATAAAGCTATTTCAACAGTCTTATTAGGGCTTTTAATTCGTGCAACTAAATTATCCCAATCATCAAGTTTAATTTTTTTATCAGGCAAATGAAGTTTTTTAATTACAAGCTGATCCAGTTTTTCTTTATTTAATACAAGAGGTACCTCATAAATAGAGGAACAATCGTAAGCAGAAATTACAGCTTTGGAATCTACATTACAGAATAATGCAATTTTGTCTCTTATATCTTTAGTTAATTTTTTTTCGGATCTGCAAATTAATACATCCGGCTGAATACCGAGCTCTAAAAGATTTTTTACACTATGCTGGGTCGGTTTGGTCTTCACTTCACCTGCAGAGGCAATATAAGGAACTAACGTTACATGAATGTTCATAGTATTTTTTTTGCCAAACTGAAGCATTAACTGCCTCATTGCTTCAATAAAAGGAAGACTTTCTATATCGCCGACCGTTCCGCCAATCTCACTTATAATAACATCAAACTCACCCAGTTCACTAAGTTTGGTCATTCTCTGTTTTATTTCATCAGTAATATGAGGTATTACTTGAACAGTAGCTCCTAAATAGTCTCCTCTTCTTTCTTTAGTGATAACCTCATTATAAACAAGACCGGTTGTCGTATTATTCGCTTTGGACATATTAACATCCAGAAAGCGTTCATAATGTCCAAGGTCCAAATCAGTTTCAGCACCATCATCGGTAACATAAACTTCCCCATGTTGAAATGGATTCATCGTACCGGGATCGACGTTTATATAAGGATCAAATTTTTGAACTGTGACTTTAAAACCGCGTTGTTTAAGAAGGAGACCTAGAGAAGAGGCAGTAATTCCTTTTCCTAAAGAGGAAACGACACCGCCCGTTACAAAGATAAATTTCACTTTATTTCTGGTGGCCATACTTTCCGTTTTTGTTTTTCAAATATAGAATTTCTAATCACGAATATCAATTTTGTTTTAATTAAAAATTAAGGAAACATCATTATTATATATAAAAATTCCAAGTATCGCGAAATTATTAACTGCTTTGGAATTTTATAATTTACCAACGATTTATGAAACTAAATCATAAATATACTTAGTGGTAACGGATTTCGGACGAATAATCGGATTAAGCATAGCCCTATTCACTACGGCTTGAGCCGTTAATCCCAAACTTCTTGAAACAGCAAATACAACAGTATAGTATGAAAACTCTTTTAATCCATAATGATACAGCATTGAACCCGAAGCAGCATCCACATTCGGCCAAGGGTTTTTAATTTTTTCCACTTTTTTTAATTCAGCCGGAACAACATCAAAAATTCTTGTAACTGTAAGAAAAATCGGGTCATCCGGAAAATGTTTTTTACCGAAGTTAAGGAATGCTTCAAAACGCGGATCAGTAATCCTTAAAACAGCATGACCATAACCCGGAATTACCTTTCCTGAATTCAGCGTATCCCAAACCACTTCTTTTAACTGTTCATTTGTTGGAGTCCCATTAAACTTATCTATAATCTCCAAAATCCACTTCAAACTTTCTTGATTTGCAAGACCATGAAGCGGGCCTGCTAATCCGTTGAAACCGCCGCAAAGGGAGTAATATAAATCTGATAATGCAGAATTAATTGTTTGAGTTGTTAAGGCACTTACATTTCCGCCTTCATGGTCACAATGGGCTACTAAATAAAGTCTCATTAAATCGTTAAATTCTTTGCTGCTATCGCTTATTCCCAGCATATGAACATAATCGCCGGTCCAATCCATATGTGGATCCTGAGAAATTATTTTGCCATCCTGAAATTTAATTCTATAAATACCTGCTGCAATAGACGGAATCTTCGCCACAATGTTTAATGCATCTTCCAGAGTATATTTCCAATAATCTTCTTTTTTGATTCCTTTGTCATATTTACTTGTAAAAACGGACTCATTCTGCATTACGAGAATAGCTGTACTCAACATCGCCATAGGATGAGAATCTTTCGGCATAGCACGAAGAACATCCCAAACGTATCCGGGAACATTTTTACGTTTTTTAATTTCATTACCAAATTCATTTAATTCTTTATTGTCCGGCAAATCACCTGTAAGCAGCAAGAAATATATTTCTTCAGGCGTTTTATCAACAAGTTCATTAAGATGAGTTCCTCGAATAATTAAACCTTCATCCTGCGGCACTCTTGAAGTATCACAAATTAATGAACGAATTCCACGCATTCCCCCATATGCTTGGGAAACCGTAACTTCCGACAATAATTTATTTCCACCTTTAGATACCAACGTCTTTGCTTCATCACGCCAATTTTCAATTTTACCTGAAAGTTTCTCATATATACTCGACATAATAAATCCTTTAATTTTCCCTTACTTCTGTGGAATTATAATTTATCAAAGTGCCAAAATTACTTGTTTTTATAAATGAATTCAATAAAATAACCTAAAGAAACAACTATTTTTTTGTGATTTGCGATAATACCCAAATTACATTGATTATTATGAATAAATTCTAAGACATAGTTTAATAATTTCATAACATCCTACTTAAGTTTCTATAATAGATGCAACTTAATTATTAAAATAGATTTTTTTTGAGTTTTACATATATAATAATACAAGTCTATATAATTGAATTATTTGAGCCTTTTAAGAAATAATAGGATTTTACATAAGAATTTCATTTTGCAAAAGTTAAAATTTCTGAATAAATAACTACCCTTAAAAACTTTCTTAGATTATAAAAATTATAATTAAATTTGTTTCGTCTTATTTATAATAATTAATTAATGCATTAGTTAAACCTAAAGGATTTTTTATGGTCTAACTATTGTTACTTTTAATTAGTAAAGAATAAAATTCATTTTAAAGGAAAAATTAGGTTTAGAAAATTATTTATTATCTGAAATTTTATATTGAAAAATTATATTAAAATATTCTTTTTAATATTGATTCTACTGCTATCAGGCATACAAATCGAAGCACAGAGCAGGGATTCAAGCCTTGCGTTCAAAAAAAATCGTCCTAATGATACACCTTTTTTTTATTATCACCCCGATCTGTCTTATCAGCTTTGGCAGCATTTTAACTTAATAAAAGAAGCAAATGAAGGTAATGCATTAGCCCAGCATGAATTAGGATTAAGATATATTTCCGGTCAGGGGTTCCCGGCTGATACAGTAAAAGCTGCATATTGGATAGGAAAAGCAGCCGGTCAAAATTTACCGGGTGCATGTTATAATTATGGAATTCTTTTGAATAACGGCTGGGGGATTAAATGGAATCCTTTTGAAGCTTTTGAATATTTTCAAATCGCAGCAAATAATGATATGCCGCAGGCTGAATATGTAATCGGTTTAAGCTATATAGATAATTTGTTGGTTGAAAGAAATTGGGGTAAGGCATATTTCTGGATAAAAAAATCGGCAGATAACGGTTTTAAACCAGCTGAAGAAACTTTGAAGGAATTAAGAAAAAATATTTCATTTTCAAAAATCGATACGTTAGCAAACTCATCATCCAATACTAAACATGACTCTTTAAATAACTCTACTAATTTCTCCGCAGGCAATGCATTAAACTCAGGCAACGGGCTTGTATTTATTGATTTCAATACTGTCAATGATACGGTAGGTGATATTTCAAACAAAACTGTCCTTAAAGATATATTACGCCCTGGCGATGATAGCTTAGCTGCAGCAATGCATTTAAGTGAAAAAGAAGATACTAATTTTGTATTCGATTCGTCAAGTATGAAAAAACTGGTAGAATTTGCAAATGCAGGCAGCCCGGAAGCATTAACATTGTTAGGAAGATTATACGAGTTAGGTGTCCACTTTCCGAAAGATTTAATAAAAGCTGCAGTTTTATATATAAGAGCAATTAAATTGGATTCTCCGAGATCCCCCGTATTATTATGGAAGATGACGAAAGGAAATAACTTTTTTACAGACTTAAAAAGCCGGACGGATAAAAAAGATCCTGAAGCAATGTTTGTTTGGTATGGGCTATATACTCTGGGATATAATGTGCAAATAGTGGAAAGTGATGCTTTAAAACTTCTTAAAAATTCCGCCGCTTTAAATTTTATTCCTTCATTAGACGAGCTGGGACTTGATTATTATACCGGAAAATTTGTGAAGAAAAGTGAATCTAATGCAATT
The DNA here is from genome assembly GCA_046705645.1 of Ignavibacteriaceae bacterium. Classification (GTDB taxonomy): domain Bacteria; phylum Bacteroidota; class Ignavibacteria; order Ignavibacteriales; family Ignavibacteriaceae; genus FEN-1297. The sequence goes on from JBJKQE010000221.1 coordinate 12,628, forward strand.
TCAATTTGGCAGGTAGCCGAAAATTTAGGAAGCAAGGAAGCTAAACTTAGAATAGCTATTGCAAATATAAATGATTCTGTTAGTTCATCTGATTTTAAAAATTCTATTTCCGAAATAGAAAATGCTATGGATGAAGGTTCCGTTCTAGCTCAAACTACTTTAGCGTATTGTTATCAAAATGGAATTGGTATTGAATCAAGCATTCCCCGAGCAGTAAAGTATTATAGATTTGCTGCAGAACGCGGCAGTCAATTTGCATTTAATCAATTAAAGGGATTATATAATTCCATTAGGCCGGATAACCAAGAATTTCGAATGAATTAAAATAATTTAATATAAATATTTTAAAGATTAGGATTTTGTAATTCTACATGGATTTAATATTTGATCTTTATTCAACATACTCACCTAAAACAGTATTCTCTTTCTTATAATTCGGTATTTGAACACCTTGAAGTAAAATTAAACCGACTATAAAAAATAAACCAATGGCGAGAGCTGCAATTCTTTGATTTGAAATGTCAGAAATAATACCGTAAAATAACGGACCGACAACTGCAGAAGACTTACCAAACAATCCGTCGTAAAAGCCGAAAAATTCGGCTTCTCTTTCTTTAGGTGTTAATAATGCCATTAAACTTCTGCTGCATGATTGGGAAGAACCGATGGAAAGTCCGGCTGAAAGCCCTACCAAATAAAATTGAAAAACCGTTTGTACAAAGAAGGCGCCGACTATAACTCCAATCCAAATAATAAGAGTAATGCTGATTGTTTTCTTAGGACCAATATGATCGGATATAATTCCAAAAATAAAAGATCCAAGAACTGCTGTGCTTTGGACTATAACAAAAAAATAAATTACTTGATCATCAGTCATTTTTAAAATGGATGAAGCAAAAATCGAAGCAAAAGCAATTATAGTTATGATTGCATCATTATATAAAAAAAATGCGAGTAAAAACCTTGAGATAGAAGGATATTTTTTATGAACGAATAAAGCTTTAAGCGTTTCACCGCTTTTTTTCATTCCTGCACGGATATAAGATTTTTGAATTTGGGTAGTCAGCTTGGGTTCGCTTACAAATAGAAATAACGGAATTGAAAAGAATAAGAAAAATACAGCGGCAACAACAAACGATAATCTAATATAGAAATAATAATTTGCCGAATTTTCCGGCGGAAGCAAAACCATAATAATTAATAATACTGCTAATGCACCAACATATCCCATTGCAAATCCGTATCCCGAAACTCTACCGAAATTTTTTTTATCCGTTAAATACGGTAAAAAAGCGTCATAAAAAACCAGTCCTGCTTCAAAACCAATATTGGCTAATATAAACAGCACCAGTCCTAATATTATATCCCCTTTCTGAACATAAAACATGAAAGCGGTACAAATAACGGATACGAGAGTAAATATTAATAAAAATCTTTTCCTGTTTCTTGAAACATCCGAAATAGCGCCTAACGGAGGGCTTAACATTGCGGCAATAATCATTGAGATACTTACGGCTAAACCCCAGAGCCATTTTTTACCGCCGGCAACATAATTTGAAAAATACTTTGAATAAATTACCGTAACTATGATTACAGAAAATGCAGTATTGGCAAAATCAAACAGCGTCCAGAAAAAAATTTTGCTTTTTGATTTCATTGATTTATTTCTTTGCGGGTGGTTTGGAAATGCTTTCTTCTAATAAACCCCTTCCGGCTTTATTTAGTTTACCGGATTCCTTTAGTTCGGAAAGTATTGCATCAAGAATTCCGTTTATAAACTTTCCGCTGCCTGCTGTGCTATAAACTTTTGCAATCTCAATTGCTTCATTTATCGAAACTTTTGGAGGAATATCAGGGAAATAAAGGATTTCGCATATTCCCATTCTAAGTAGAATTTTATCTATTAATGCAATTCTGTTCATTTCCCAGTTGGCTACTCGTTCTTGAATCTTTTTATCCAATTCATCTTTATGAGCAAGCACTCTGTGAACTAGATTATCTGCAAATTCCCTATCAACTTTTTCCGAAACATCAGTCAGCATTCCGTTTATTAAGGTCTCAAGTGATTCCTTATTCATTGTATAAGCATATAAGATTTGCAGTACTTTTTCTCGGACTATTCGTCTTTTAAAGATGGCGGACATATAATATAGACACTAAAAATTGGATATAATTAAAAAATTCTTAAGTTCAGTTAGATTTTAGGAAACAGCTTAATAAAATTTTAACGAGATAAAATCCATAAAAATCACACAATCAAAATAAGTACAGAAGATACAAACTACAAATTGAAACCGTATTCGAATTTTAAATAATAACTTTTTATCACAAAAAAATTCTTGATACCCAGATCATTATTATAATGCAAAAAACCAAAAAACCGTTAAGGCAATACTTTCCTTTAATTTATAATATAGTTCATCCTTAAAACTTAATCTTAAATCGGAAGATGAAACTTCGGCTTTTATATTATAAAACCGGCAGATTTCTTTTACTCTTGCAAGATGATAAGCATCCGATACGATTATTACATTGCCGATATTTTTCTTTGTCAGTATTTGCTTTTTTATATATTCAATTTGTTCGGCTGTAGAAACAGTTTTTTTCTCCAGCCATACATCCGACAGGTTAACATCCAGTAGTTTTATATAATCGAAAGCTACTTCCGCTTCACTCAATTCACCGGGTGCATTACTTCCGGTTAATTGAATTTTGTTAACAATTCCTTCGTGATAAAGTTCAACGGCTTTATCAACGCGCGCCGCTAAGCTGGGGCTCGGCGCATTATACGACCAGACTGCCGATCCCAATACCACGGCTATATTTCTAGAATTCTTTGAAAATTTATATTCCTTAACATCATACTTTTTTAAATTTATAAAGACAAATGAAAATACAAGAAGAAAAAATAATAAAGCCAAAGAATTTACAATTCCTCTGAGAATAATTAAATCTTTCATTCCAAATGAGATCATCCATAAGGTAATCATAAAAACAAATTGTACAAACTGGAAAAGAACAAACATCAGCCCTATAAAAATTTCATTTAAAGGATGATCTAATAAATAAACATTGGGCAAAGATAATTTAATTTTGGTGCTTAAAAATGCTAATAAAAGCAATATGGTTAGAGCTATGATATAAGAAAGGACAAAAAATTTGTTATAATTTGTTTTCCTTTTATAAGTATAAAATAATAGTCCTAAAAATGTTAAAAGAGTGAAAACAAGATTAAATAAATTCCCTATGTAAAAAATATTAAAATTAGAAAACGAAAGGTTCTGGTTATTGTATTTAATAAAATATAAGAATAGCAGATCCAGAAATAAAACAACACTTACAAAAAATGTTACAACGAATCTATTTTTTAAATATAAAATTCTTAAACCCATAGAATAAGCATACTGAATTAGTTTAATAAATTGGTCACTTTATTCTCATAAACAAATTAAATTGAATTTTGGATAAGATGAAATAAGAATATTAAAAATCATAAATGATATATATCCACATTATTATAGAAAAAAAGGCCAAAATACTTAAAATCGTACGATATTTGGAAGAATATTCGGCAGGGATTATAACTGGGAATTGAAATATCAGGCATAAAAAAAGCGCCTTTAAGGCGCTTTACAAATTCAATTATTTAATCTGAAAAATACAGGGACAGATACCTGTACATTTACAGGTTTACCTCTCTGCTTTCCGGGTTTAAATTTAGTTTCTTCAACTGCTTTTAGAGCTGCTTCATCACAACCTGCTCCTATACCTTTCAACACTTTAGCCTTAGTAACGTTACCATCTCTATCAACAAAAGCTAATATATAAACTCTGCCCTCAACACCGGCTCTTTTTGCAATTTCCGGGTAAATAATTTTACTCTGAATAGCTGCTATTCCGCCAACAGGTTCGGGCATTTCTTCAACTGCAACAAAATAAGTCGGCTCTTCCGATTTTTCCTCTTTTGCGGGCGGCGGAGGCGGAGCGCCAACATTTGCATTCACATCAAGTTCCGTAGAACTAATATTTACATCCTGCAAAACATCCTCGGAAGGAGCTGCAATTGGAATGGCTGGTTTTGGCGGCGGAGGCGGCCTGTTTTCCTGCCTGGTTTGTTGTATATCTTCAACCTTAAATAAATCTTGCTTAGTCTGGACAACTTCTTTCGTTTTTTCAAGATGAGGAAAAAATTTAAAAGCTAATATCAAAAGAGCTAAAGAAATAATAAGGCTAATTTCAAAAAACTTCTGATATTTTGCTCTTAAATCTGCTTTTGGAGTTTTAATACGTGCCATTTTAATGCCTTTCTAAATCAGCTATAAAAAACTTAAAAAGTTAGAATGAATCCCTTAAAAACCGAACCTTTACCTGCTTTTACTAAGAAAACTCCCTGAGGTTCCCCGAAATAGGAATTTTTATATAATTTCTTTTGCAATTTAAAATATTTTTAAATCAATTAAAAACTTTTAAATATTTTTATTATTTGTTCGATAAAAAATCAAACAAATGTTCCCCTTAAAAACTTTATTGCTTTGGGTAAATAATTAGTTATATTGTTTGCAGTGTAACTATATTCTGTAAATTCCTTCAATAACAAATCTGCAGCCAAGCTGTGAATATAAACTCCGCAAATAATTGCTTTTTCAATATCTTTACTTTGAGAAATAAATCCGGCTAATACTCCTGTTAACACATCGCCGGTTCCGAATTTTGCCATACCTTGATTACCTGAAGTATTAATTAGTGCCTCTCCTTTAGGTGTAAAAATAATAGTAGGCGCTCCTTTCAAAATCAAATAGGCCCCGGTTTCTTCAACAAATTGTCTGCCATACAAAAGAATATCCTTTCGCAATTCATAGGCTTCGACACCGATTAAATTTGAAAACTCACCATGATGAGGAGTAAGCACAGTATTCTGCAAATTTAATTCCTTATAACGATTTTCACTTAATGCAAAAATTGCGTCGGCATCAATAACAATTTTTTTATTCCTTTTATTTTTTATTATATCTAATACAGCCGCTTGGGTTTTTTCATCCCGTCCTAATCCGGGTCCAATCGCTAAGACATCGCACCATTCAAGTCTTTTACTAAATTCTTCAATATTATTTTCAGTAAGAATCCCTGAAGAATAGTCTTCATAAGATTCAGTTATAACTTCTAAAAGCTTTTTGCTAACAAGTTTCCTTGCGGATTTTGGAAAGCATAAAATTGAAGAGCCGGCTCCCGCTTTCAGTGCTGAACGGGAAGTTAAAACTGCTGCACCCGGTAATTTTTCCGAACCGGCAATAATTAAAACTTTTCCGGCAGAGTATTTATTCACATTTTTATTTTTAACCGGTAAGAAATTAAATGCATCCTCTGGTTCAATTAGATATTCTTTAGCATCATACTTATCAAAATAAGAGTAGCTAACTCCTATATTGCCCTTTACTACTTCTCCTGAATATACCGCACCATCGGAAAAAAATAATCCACGTTTATATTCACCTAATGTAACTGTTATATCAGCCTTGAATACCGTATTCACAAAACCGGTATCGGCATCAAGTCCGGTAGGTATATCAACGGCAACTTTAAAAGCATGAATCTTATTTAAATTCTCAACAATTGATTTATAAGGTTCTCTTAGAATACCATGTCCCCCGCTCCCCAGTATAGCATCAAAAATCACTTTACATTCCGCTATAAATCTTAAGTCTTTTATCGAGCCGTATTTCTTAATTGTTATATTTTCATTTTGTCTGGCTAAGTTTGAAAGTATTTTAAAATTTGCAGCACAGTCAGGCGACATTTCATTTTCTTCACCAACATAAATAACACTCACTTTAAAATTATTATTTGCAAAATGCCTGGCAGCTGCAAATCCATCGCCGCCGTTATTTCCTTTACCGCAGACAAAACCTATATTTTCAATTTTTTTTAAATTGCTTATTCTCTCACTGATAATTGAAAATATTTGAAGAGCGGCATTCTCCATTAATACCAGACCGGGAATCCCAAGTTCATTAATGGCATAGGAGTCAACTTCTCTAACTTGATCAGTTGAAAATAATGGTATCATAATTACCTAATATTATACAAAAAATATATAGGAATGTGAATATTGATTAACAGAAAGTTATCTATCTTAAAAACGAAGTAATCAAACTAAGAATCGATCCGGGAGCAATTCCAATTATAATTACAAAAAGTACCGATATAACTACTGCTAATAACCCTGTATTGCTTTTCTCCAGTTCTAATTCTCCCTCAGCATTATTAAAGTACATAAGAACAACAACTCGTATATAGAAATAAACACTGATTACACTGGAAAGCACGCCTATTATCGCCAGCCATGTAAGATGAGCTTTTATGGCGGCAATAAACACATAATATTTTCCGAAGAATCCTGCAAACGGCGGTATGCCGGCAAGTGAAAACATAAAAATTGCCAGCAGTGCTGCAAGAAACGGACTTCTTGAAGACAACCCTGCATATGATTTTAAATCCAAATTAGAATCTTCTTTACCTTCTATAAGAGCAACTATTCCGAATGCGCCTAAATTCATAAAAGTATAAACTGCTAAATAAAAAATTACACCCGCAATTCCTTCGGAATTTCCTGCAGCAAGTCCAATTATCATATATCCCGCATGTGCAATGGAAGAATAAGCCAACATTCGTTTAATATTAGTTTGAGAAATTGCAACAATACTACCGTAAAGCATTGAGAAGACCGCAATAACAGCTAAATAAGGTTCGAAAACATTGCCTGAACTTCCGCTGAATAAAACACCTAACGTTACAATTATAGCACTAAATGCTGCGGCTTTTCCTCCGGTTGAGAATAATCCGGCTACAACAGAAGCCGATCCTTCGTAAACATCGGGGACCCACATATGGAACGGGAAAGCAGCAATCTTAAAAGAGAATCCAATGAGAAAAAGCAGTACGCCTGCATCGAATAAGAGATCACCTTTAAGCGATACAAATCTTGATGCAATTAATTCGATTGAAGTAGTGTGTGCAGTACCGTATAATAGAGCAATTCCATAAACAATGAACCCGGTAGCGAAAGCACCAAGTAGAAAATATTTTAAAGCCGCTTCGTTAGCTTTTAATTTTTTCCTGTTTAATCCTGCTAAAGCATAAAAGCTGACTGACATTACTTCCAAGCCGAGAAAAATCATAAATAGATCTTTTGCGCCAGCCATCAGCATCATACCGAGGACAGCACTCTGTAAAAGTATATAAAATTCTCCGTAGTAGGCTCCGTATTTTTTAAGATAATCTATTGCAAGAAGCGATACAACTGCTGCACCAAATGTGAAGATGAAGAAAAATATATAAACAATTCCACCGGTTGCCAGCATATTCTGCATTATAATTGAAACGGAATCTACAGATAACAGTGAATAAAACCCGGCCGCTAAAAATACAATTATGGATACCCACGGAAGAAAAATCTCACTTTTCTTAAAATACATTTCAATGCAAAGTGAGATCAGAATTCCTGCACCTATAATTACTAAAGGTAAAATATTATAAAATTCTTGAATGTTGTTCAGCATATTTACTCTATAAATAAAATGTCTTCGTCTGTTCTTTCTATTTTTAATTTATGCCCGTCTTCCACACGAATAACGAGCTTTTCATGATTATCAAAATTAAATATGTCTTTATCTTTATCAACCGCTATTATCTTAATTGATTCATATTTTGATACCACATCTTTTAAGCTTTTAAATTGTTTAAAGTAAATTTCCGTAAAATCATCTGTTTCATTTAATTCAATATGTTTTGAATTACGCGAAAATTCCATTATAATATCATCATCTATAATAACCTTCAGGATATAACAATTAAACGGAAGTATTGCACGATTACCGTAATATAAACCAATCAATCCTTTACTAAGCGCATCTGTAATAGTTTTCATTTATTAACCTCTCCCATTAAAAAACAAAAGCCAGATCACCGTAAAAATCGGGATTAAAATAATTAACGAATATTTTATCATGTATGTAAAAAAGCTCGGCATTGTAATACCGGCTCTTTCGCTTATTGATTTAACCATAAAGTTAGGGCCATTTCCAATATATGTAATTGCACCAAAGAAAACAGATGAAACTGAAATTGCTCTCAAATAAATATCATCCACAGAGACAAAATGTTGAACATGCGCTTTAATCGTAACATCTAAGCTGTATTTTCCCATAGCAGCACTCAAAAAATTCATGTAAGTCGGGGTATTATCAAGTACTGCCGAAAGTGAACCGGTAGACCAATAAAATACTCCCGCATTAAGTTTATTGCCAAGTACCAATGCTTCATTTGCAATCAGTTGAAGAGCAGGAATCATTGTAGCAAAAATTCCGACGAATAAAAACGCAACTTCCTTAATTGGTTCAAAATCGAATTCGTTATCCTTAAGAATTTCCGGATTAGCTTGCCTATATGAGAAGTAAACAACAGCAAACATTATTATTTCTCTTATTCCGAACGGAAGAGGAGCTAAACTCGGTACCCATGGCATAACAACCGGGTCGACAAAGACAGCAGCTATAATTACAGCAAGAAAAATTAAATTCTTAACTCCCTTAAATTGAATTTTACCTGAATACTCGACCTCTTTGCCGGAATCTTTTTTATTATTCATATCAAAGAGATAGAATACGAGTAAGATTAAAATCAATGCAGGGATCCAGATATACCAAACATTTTCAATTACCCAAAAGAACGGTACACCGCTGAGAAAGCCTAAAAACAACGGAGGATCTCCTATTGGTGTTAACGCTCCGCCAACATTGCTTACAACAAAAATGAAAAAGATAATATGGTAAGGCCTTATTCTATCTTTGTTCATTTTAATAAACGGCCTTATCAGTAACATTGAAGCGCCGGTTGTACCAATTATATTGGATATAACAGCTCCGAACAGTAAAAATAAAACATTCAGCAACGGTGTGGATTTCCTATCCACCTTTATTAATATGCCGCCGGACGCAACAAATAATGAACTCAATAGTGCAATAAATGAAATATATTCACTTAATGTATGTAGTACGCTGTGATAATTGTTCAATAAAAAAATATAATAAACAATTACAATTGCACCCAGTACAATCGAAACTTTCGGATAATGGTTTTCCCAAAAATGTTTATAGAATAAAGGACCGGTAGCTATCATTAATAACAACAAAATGAAAGGGACTACCATAAACGGTGTCGGCAGAGCATGTTCCATTGCTTGGGAAGCTGTAACCGTATGAGTTAATGTATCAACAACTACATGATTATTACTAACCTCTGCAGCAGCTGCTTCAGTACTTAGAAAGAACAATCCGATAAATACTGCAAATAATATTAAATACCGTATTTTAAAATGCATATTATCATCCTACTTTATACCCAAATTATTAGTAGGAATAACTCGTTCTATAACTGCGTGTGTAGATTTTGCAGATACTTTTAAAAATGTACTTGGGTAAACACCAATCCACACTATAAAAATAAATATTGGAATTAGAACAAGTATCTCCCTTTTATTCATATCCGTTAATTCATTCATTTTAGGATTTTTTACTTCACCGAAAACAACTCGCTGATACATCCATAGTAAATATACAGCAGCAAATATAACTCCGCTGGCTGCAAAGATTGTATACCACCAGCTGTTTAATACGGGCGAACTAAATGAACCTAACAAAATTAAAAACTCACCGACAAAGCCATTAAGCCCGGGCAAACCAATCGATGAGAGTGATGCTATCATTAAAAAGACAGCGAAAATCGGTACAATCCTGGCAATACCGCCGTATTCGGAAATTTCTCTCGTATGAGTTCGTTCATATATAACACCTACCAGCAGGAATAAGGCTCCGGTAGATAAACCGTGGTTAACCATTTGTATAACAGCACCTTGAACAGATTCCTGCGTAAGTGCAAAAATTCCCAACACCACAAAACCTAAATGTGCAACGGAAGAATAAGCAACGAGCCTTTTCATGTCCTTTTGAACCATTGCCACCAACGCACCATAAATAATTCCGATAACTGCTAAAATAGAAATGAAAGGTGCAAAATGTACTGCAGCTTGAGGAAATAAGGGTAAACAAAATCTAAGTAATCCGTATGTTCCCATTTTCAGTAATACACCCGCCAGTATAACACTGCCTGCAGTGGGTGCTTCCGTATGAGCATCCGGAAGCCATGTGTGCAGAGGGAATAACGGAACTTTTATTGCAAAACTTAATGCAAACGCAAGGAACATCCATTCTTGAATGTTTGTTCTTATAGTCGGGCCGACACTGTATAGTTCAAGCAAATCAGTTGAAAAATGTCCAAGTGAAGATGATGCGTAAACAGCAATCCAAATTATTGCAACCAGCATCAAAAGACTTCCGAACATAGTATATAAGAAAAACTTTACTGATGCATAAATTCTTCTATTACCTCCCCAAATTCCGATGATAAAATACATCGGGATTAACATTGCCTCCCAGAAGATATAAAACAAAAATAAATCCAGTGAAACAAATACACCGAGCATACCGACTTCAAGCATTAACATGAAGAAAGTAAATTCTTTAACTCGATGAGTAATGCCTTTCCAACTTGAGAGTAATGTTAATGGGGTTAAAAATGTTGTAAGCAATACCAGCAGCAGGGATATTCCATCAATCCCTACATAGTAGCTGATATGAAGATTTGCAATCCAATCGAATTTATGAATAAACTGAAATCCGCCTTTTGAAATATCATAATTAAAATATAAGAAAAGAGAAAGAATAAAAGTGAGAATAGAAAATATCAATCCTAAATATCTAATAAGGCTTTCTTTTTTCTTACTTACAAATAAAAGAGAGATTCCTCCGGCTAAAGGGATCAGTAATAAAAATGAGATTAAGTAATTTTTTTCCATAAATTATAAACTTAGAATTAACCAGAATAAAGCTAAAACAATTCCCAGCATCATTACCAAGGCGTATGATTGAGCGATACCGTTTTGGATTTTTCTTACATATTTCGATATAGCTCCAACTAAAGATGCAACTCCGTTTACAAGTCCGTCAATTATTTTACTATCGGCAATACCCCAGAGAAACATTTCTGAACCTTTTACTATAGGGGTAACGACAGTTTTATCATAAGCCTCGTCCACAAAATATTTATTAAATAATAGATTGTACAATCCTTTAAATTGTTTGCTGTATTTTTCAGGGAGTTTTGTATTCTTAATGTATAAATATCTAGCATACCAGATACTAGCAGCAGCACCAATTACGGTAATCGTCATTAAAAGTATTTCTTGAAAATGAGTATAATTTCCGAAAGTCATTAATCTTGAATGTGCGTCAGAGAAAACAGGCTCCAGCCAATTTGCAAATGCATTTCCATCCTTGCCTGCAAACAGTTCAGGTAATCCGATAAAACCACCGATAACAGAAAGTACACCCAAAATTATCAATGGAATTGTCATCACTTTAGGTGATTCATGCGGATGTTTATCGTGTCCGAATCTTTCTTTACCTTCAAAGGTCAAGTAGACTAATCTAAACATATAGAAAGCCGTCAGCAGCGCAGTAAAAGCCCCGACGAACCAATAAAAGAAATTGCCGTTGGCATAAGAATCCCACAGTATTTCATCTTTACTGAAGAAACCTGCAAACGGAGGAATACCGGAAATAGCTAGTGATGCGGCAAGAAAGGTCAGGTAAGTTACATGCATATATTTTTTCAAACCGCCGAAATGCTGGATGTTTTGATCATCATGCATTGCATGTATTACCGAGCCGGCTCCAAGAAATAAAAGAGCTTTGAAGAAAGCATGGGTCATAACATGAAAAATACCTGCTGAAAATGCGCCCACACCTAAAGCTAAAAACATGTAACCAAGCTGGCTAACTGTAGAATATGCAAGTACCTTTTTAATATCATTCTGAACAAGTCCGATTGTTGCGGCAAAAAATGCCGTCAATACGCCAATAACTGCAACTACGGTCATTATAGCGGGTGCAGATGCATAAATGATTGAGCATCTTGCAACCATGTATACTCCGGCAGTAACCATTGTTGCAGCATGTATTAAAGCAGATACAGGTGTCGGACCAGCCATAGCATCAGGAAGCCATACATAAAGAGGAATTTGTGCAGATTTTCCCGTAGCCCCGATAAATAGGAATAAAGCAATTAAATTGAATGTACTAGTCGGTACATTCATTGCACCGACTCGCGTAAATACTTCGTTAAAATTTAAGCTTCCGAAAGTATGATAAATTAAAAACATACCTAGGAGGAATCCGAAGTCACCTATTCTGTTGACAATAAAAGCTTTTTTTGCTGCATCACTAGTTGTGCTTTTTTCAAACTTTCTATCATACCAAAATCCGATTAAAAGATATGAACAGAGACCTACTCCTTCCCAGCCTAAAAATAGAAGGACAAAATTATCGCTTAAAATTAAATTCATCATTGCGAATATGAATAAATTCATATAAGCAAAAAATCTCCAGAAGGCTTTATCGCCATGCATATAGCCAATAGAATAAACATGTATGACAAATCCCACGCCGGTTACAATTAATGCCATTACTAATGACAATTGATCTACTTGATAAGCTACATTAATACTTAATCCCCCGACGTGAAGCCAGCTAAAAAGATTAACTATTGTTTGTCTTTGATCGACAGGTAAAGCTAAAGTTTGAAAGAAAGCTCCCAGCACTATTAAAAATGAAATACCTATAGTTCCGCTTCCTATAGCTCCGACTATTTTTTCCTTTTTAATTTTCCTTCCGAAGAGACCGTTAAAAATAAATCCCAGTAGCGGTAAAAGGACTGTTAAGTAAATTATATGAATCATAGAATTATTATTTACAAAAAATTTCTAATTTATAATTGAAGCTTACCACTTAAGTATATTCACTTCATCAATATTCAATGTTAATTTATTTCTGAACAAAGCAATTATAATTGCCAAGCCGACGGCAGCTTCTGCCGCAGCAACAGTCATTACGAAAAACACAAATAACTGACCGATTGAATTTCCCATGTAGGATGAAAAAGTAACCAATGTTAAATTTGCAGAATTAAGCATAAGTTCTACAGACATGAAAACAATTATTGCATTTCGTCTTGTTAACACTCCGGTTACACCAACGATAAACATGAAAGCGCTCAAAATCAAAAAATATTCTATTGGTATTGTCATAATATTATTCAAATTTCTTTTTAGCTAAAACTAAGGCACCAATTGTTGCAGCAAGAAGCAGATATCCTGCAGCCTCAAACGGTAAGATATAATTAGTATATAATTCCCTTCCAATCTGTTCTATAGTACCTGCTTTTACACTTGCAGCTATAGTGGGATCAACTGAAGCAGAAGGTTTTGATAGGAATATCATATATACAAGTTGAATGAAAACCAAAACTGCAATTGCAATTGCCAACACCTTTATTTGAGGATGGGAACTGAAAAATTTTTCCTTTTCCGGTTTTAAAAGCATAATTACGAAAAGGAATAATACCATTATTGCTCCGGCATAAACTATAACCTGAACAACCGCAATAAATTGTGCATTTAACAAAAGATAGAGTCCCGCCAAAGCTGCGAAATTTAAAACAAGAAATAATGCACTTATAACCGGGTTAGAGCGCGTAATCATAATTACGGCAGAAACAGCCGCTATAAATGCAAATAGTATAAATAAAATTAATTCTAAAGACATTTTAATTAATCAGTTAGGTTTACAAATTTAAGAATTAACCATACCCAATCTATCAAGGAGTATTTCTATAAATAAGTCTTGGGAAAGGGATGGTTTCTCTAACATGTTCTAAACCGCAAATCCATCCTACGGTTCTTTCCAGACCTAAGCCAAAACCAGAATGCGGTACCGATCCGTATCTTCTCAAATCCAAATACCATTCGAAAGCTTCTTGCGGAAGATTATGTTCTTTTATTCTTTTTAATAATGTATCATAATCATCTTCTCTTTGACTTCCGCCGATTATTTCTCCATAACCTTCGGGAGCTAATACATCCACTGCCATTGCAAACTTATTATTTTCAGGATCTCTTTTCATATAGAACGCTTTTACTTCAGCAGGATAATGATGCACCATTACAGGCCTGTCAAACTGGTTAGATACTATAGTTTCATCTCCTCCGCCCAGATCATTACCATATTCAAATTCGATATTATTTTTCTTTAATATATCAACTGCTTCATCATATGAAATTCGAGGCAACGGCTTCTTTACATTTTTCAATATTGTTGTATCGCGTTCAATAACTTTCAGTTCTTCTTCCTTTTCTTTAAGAATAGTCTGTACCAGGTATTCAAGGAATTCTTCTGCTAAATCCATATCATCATATAAATCTGCAAAAGCGACTTCCGGTTCTACCATCCAAAACTCGGTAAGATGTCTTCTGGTTTTAGATTTTTCAGCTCGGAAAGTCGGACCGAATGTATAAACCTTTCCTAAGGCCATTGCTCCTGCTTCCGCATATAATTGTCCTGATTGAGTAAGATAGGCTTTACCTAGATCGAAGTAATTAGTTTCAAAGAGTGTGGATGTTCCTTCGCATGCAGCAGGTGTTAAAATGGGCGGATCCATTAAAGTAAATCCGCGGTTGTCAAAAAAATCTCTTATTGCCTTAACCAGCCTATGCCTTATTCGAAGAATGGCAATCTGCTTATTTGACCTTAACCAGAGATGACGGTTATCCATTAAAAATTCAACACCGTGTTCCTTCGGTGTAATCGGATAGTCATGTGCTTCTGAAATAATTTTCAGATCCGAACCATCAAGTTCATATCCGCCCGGAGCTCTTGGTTCAACTTTTACTTTTCCTTTAACTTCAATAGAAGATTCCTGGCCTATTTTATCTGCAATATCAAAAATTTGCTCAGATACATTTCCTTTAAAATAGACACATTGCAAAAGTCCGGTTCCATCTCTTAAAATTAAGAATTTAACTTTACCGCTAGAACGTTTATTATAAAGCCAGCCTTTAAGGGTAACTTCCTGTCCGACATATTGAGCCAAATCTTTTATCAAAATTAACCGTTTTAAGATTTTCAATGTTAAAATTTAAGTTTCAAATATAAATAGCATGTTAAATAAATGCAAAAAGATATATATCTATAACTTTATCTGATATAATAGTAAAAATACAATTCGTTGGTAAATTTTTATGCCAAAATCATCACAGAACTTAATTATTTATGGAATTTTTAAATTATTATTAAATTAAACTTGACAAATTCCAATTATTTTCTTAATAATTAATGTGATCATTTTATTTTTCCTTACTAAATAAAGTTTGTTATAATTTATTTTTTATAATTTAAGGGAAATCTATTCCTTATTTGGAATTTTTTTTCTGTTTGTAGCCAAAAATGAATCATAACTTAATAATAACTAAAAATAATATGGAGGAATGCAACGCATGAAAAAAATCGAAGCAATTATTCGGCCTCATAAACTTGATGAAGTCAAAGAATCATTAATTGAGGCGGGTTTAAAAGGGATGACTATTTTGGAAGTAAGAGGCATTGGACGGCAAAAAGGTCAAACCGAGGTGTACAGAGGTGCCGAATATCGTATTGATTTTATTCCCAAAATCATGATTGTAGTAATCGTACCGGATAAATCCCTCGAAAATGCAGTATCTGCTATAATTAAAGCAGCAAAGACGGGGCAGGTTGGTGATGGTAAGTTATTTATTTCCACCATCGATGAGGTAATTAGGGTGAGAACAGAAGAAACGGGAGAAAGTGCTTTCTAACATTAATAAAATATAGGATAACTATGAAGAAAATATATATTATTAAAAGAAGTGCATTAATTGCAAGTATAATTGTTTTAACAATTATAAATAAATGCTACCCTCAGACTAAAGACTCTTCTTCCAATCCATTTTCCATAAGCGGGTTGGTAGATGTAAACTTTAGCAAAAATTTCAATAATCCTGTCAGTCATCTAAATGATTATAGAAATTTCGATATTTATGAAAATCAATTCAATTTAAACTTTGCCAAGCTTGTTTTTCAAAAATCTGCCGCACCTGTTGGTTTTAGAATTGATCTTGGATTCGGGCAGACAATGGATATTGTTAACAGCGATGCAAGTTTAGGAGGTGAAAAGTCTTTAAGAAATGTTGAAGATGCTTATTTAACCGGTGTTATTCCCTGGGGAAACGGTTTGACAATCAATGCCGGTAAATTAGTAACCCACATGGGCGGTGAAGTAATTGAAACCAACGGAAATATTAATTACAGTAGATCAATTCTTTTTGCTTATGCTATCCCTTTTTATCATTTAGGAATTTCCGCAAATTATCCTTTCAGTGATAAATTTAATGCAACTCTATATTTATATAACGGTTGGAATAATATAGTAGATAACAATAAAGGTAAAACATTGGGAGCTGAAATCAGCTGGTCTCCTACTTCTTCTTTTACTTTCATTGAAAACTGGATAGGCGGTCCTGAAGAAAATAACAGCACAAAGAAAAGAAATGTATTCGACACAATAATTAATTATCAAGCTGCAGATGCCTTGTTTTTTACTATCAATGCAGATTACGGAGAAGAAGCACTATTCCCTTCCGGAACTGCTGTTTGGAAAGGAGCCGCAATTACAGGAAAATATACAATTGATAATAAATCCTATTTTGGATTACGTGCTGAAGTATACAACGACCACAATGGTTTCACAACAGGATTAATTCAAGATTTAAAGGAAATTACTCTTACTTACCAATATTCATTTACTAGTAATTTCTTTACAGAATTAGAGTTCAGAAGAGATTGGTCAAATGTACCAACATTTGAGGACAATACAGGAACATTTACTAAGAATAATCAAAATACAATCTTAATAGGATCAGTCTATTCTTTTTAATTAAAAACAATAAATGGAGTTAAAATGAGAATATCTAAATTCTTCAATGTATTCGTGTACATTGCCCTAATATTGGCTGTAATGTATACCGTTTTACCGGCAGTTTCGTATGCAGGTACCGGTCCTGATCCCTCTGGAACAAAAACCGGTACAATTAACGATGTTCCTGCTGCAAAACCCGGTTCCCCTACTATAACTGAAATTGGAGATGCGGCAGGACATAATCGGGTAGCCATTAATTTTATGTGGACTCTAATTACAGGATTCCTAGTAATGTTTATGCAAGCAGGGTTTGCAATGGTAGAAGCAGGCTTAACTCGAGCAAAAAATGTTGCTCATACTATAGCAATGAACTTTATGATTTATCCCTTAGGTATGCTGGGATTTTATATTTGCGGTTTCGCTTTTATGTTCGGCGGTATAGGATCCCTGGGAACACTTGGGGGTTATGCGGGATTAAGTCATGAAATTACAATCAACCTTTTTGGAAAGCCATTTGGTTTGTTGGGCTGGAGCGGATTTCTACTTAAAGGTACCGGTTATGATACAGCAGTATTTACATTATTCTTATTTCAAATGGTATTTATGGATACAACCGCTACTATACCAACCGGTGCTGCAGCAGAAAGATGGAAATATTCTGCTTTTATGATTTATGGTATTTTTATTGGTAGCATTATGTATCCAATCTTTGGGAACTGGGTTTGGGGCGGCGGCTGGCTCTCTCAATTAGGTACTAATTTCGGATTGGGACACGGCCACGTAGATTTTGCCGGATCCTCTGTTGTCCATATGCAAGGCGGTGTAATAGGTTTAATTTATGCATGGCTTCTTGGTCCGAGATATGGTAAGTATAATAAAGATGGAAGCATAAATCCCGTACCTCCGCATAGCATTCCTATGGCTATTATCGGAACTTTTATTCTTGCCTTCGGATGGTTCGGATTTAATCCCGGTTCTACACTATCGGGAACAGATTTACGAATTAGTGTGATCGCAGTAAATACTATGCTGGCAAGTGCAACAGGTGCTTTAGCTGCAACACTTTGGATGTGGTGGTTCCGTACTAAAAAGCCTGATCCTTCTATGATGGCAAACGGAATGTTAGCAGGTCTGGTAGCGATAACAGCTCCCTGTGCTTTTGTTAGTGCTGCAGGTGCCTCGGTTATAGGATTAATTGCAGGCGTTTTAGTTGTAGAGTCAGTATTTTTCTTTGACAAATTAAAAATAGATGATCCCGTCGGTGCAATCTCGGTTCACGGTGTAAATGGTGCATGGGGATGCTTATCTATCGGGTTATTTGCCGATGGAACATATGGGGATGGATGGAACGGTGTTGCCGGTACGGTAAAAGGATTATTTTACGGCGGCGGCTTAGGCCAATTTGCTGCCGAGCTTATTGGCGTAATTACATGCTTTGTTACGCTTTCTATTATATCTTATATAGTTTTTAAAATAGTTGAGAAATTGATCGGTAACCGTGTACCTCAGGAAGTAGAAATAGACGGATTGGATATTCCGGAAATGGGAGTTCTAGGATACAATGGATTTGAAATGGATAAGGCTGCCGAGATTACACATCCGAGATCTTAAATTAGATGTTAAATGTGTGAGGAATTTTTCCTCACACAAATTTATTAGTTTTTAATATATAAAGGTAAAATAATGGATAGTCAACCGTTTTCAATTTTATATTCCATACTTGCTTTAATTATAGGCGGGGCAATAGGATTGTTATTCGGCCTAGTTCAAAACCAGGCTTTTTTGCGTAATAAGAAATTACAAAGTGAAGGTAAGTTAAAGAACAATTTAATGATTATGCCGGGCTCGTTTACACGAATAGCAGGATTATTAATTGTGCTGGTTTTAGTACAGATAACATGCCCGATATTTTTTAACGGAAATATTCAATGGATGGTTTCGGCCGGAATCTTAATAAGCTATGCTTTTTCTTTATTAAAACAGCTGAATAATAAGATATCAAATAGTTAACTTATTTCTTTTCCCAATGCCAGTGCCAGGGTTCGAAAGCGACGCCCCATTTGTTATCTTTGGGATAGGATAAATAAAAATTATATTTAGCAGCATTTTTCAGCATCCACTTATATTCTGGAAGTTTTGTAAAATCGTCTGCAGTTTGGTGATCGCTAAAACCGTTAACTCCGTCGCTTGTACAAAAGTCTATAGCATTATCTCTTGGGCTGCCATGCTGGCTGTAACCCGGCATAGCTATCCACTTGGCATTTTCTTTAAGAGAGTATTTACTGCTTGTGGTTAAATAGTGAAAGAATAGATATGCCTGTCTTCCAGGTGAACGGTAACCAGAATCTATATATAATTTTCTACCTATATCTTTCTGCATTTGAGCGACCATTTTCAGATAATCCTTATATGAATGTTCTGGACAATATTGTATTCCCGTCTGTCTATTCCCCACCTTTACGGAAGGGACTTCAGTTAAATCGTAAGGTTTGCTCATTGAATAAAACGGACCTTTAAATCCCAAATTTTTAGGATCAATATCAAAAATCCTGGAAGCAAAATCTCTTTCAATTGGGTCCAGACTATTCATTAAAGTATCATAGTCGACTATTGTATATTTGTCTTTAGGCAGTTTACTTATTGTTTTGCTAAAACGTTCGGCTACTTTTTCTGCCGCATACCTTTGTACAAGGTTTAATCGTGTATAATTAGGCTTCTGGAAATAAAGTATAGCAATAGACGAAGTTATAAGGATAAATAAACCTATTATTATAATAAAAATCTTTCTTATCAATCGAAAAGTCCTATTAATTAATTCATATTATTTTTAAAATTTTTTAATTATTATAATTATAAAATTTAATTTGCTAATATAATATTATAGTAGCTTCAATTCATTAATTTATTTTACATTAAATAGTATTTTACACATAAACGGGTAAATTATAACTATAAAATTAAATTATAATTCAACAGTGAAACAGACGGGAAATGATATTGAAAATGCAATTTTAGAAGCTGCAATAAAGGTTTTTGCTCAAGAGGGTTTTCACAATACCAACTTGAATATGATTGCAAAAATATCTGGTATTAACCAAGATGTTATAAAATCCGTATTTGAATGTAAAGAGGCAATTCTTAGTAAGATTTTTGAAAACCTATGGGAACAACTTTATCAAAAAATTTCGTTACTTGTAATTAATAAGGACTTTACCCCGATTGAAAAAATAAATTTATTGATTGATTATTTTTTCGATCTCTTTTCTTCAGATCAAAATTTAGCAATAGTATTTGTAAACGATCAAATTAATATTCCCAAATCATACCAGCACCGGATGAAGTATCATATTCAATTTCTCCAAGCCGGCGAATTGATTTTAAAAGACGGCATGGACAAAGGTTTTATAAACAAAAAATTCGATATAAAAATATTTCGTTATTTTTTATTTGGAGGTATAAGATATTTACTCGACATGTGGACTAAAAATCCAAAATCACTTCACAGCGAAGTACTTAGACAAAACTTGAAGCAAATCATTCAAAAAGGTATTACTGAATGTAAGCCTAATTATTTATAATGAATAAAGCAGATTAATTGTAATTCCAATTTTTAAATAAATATCTACCTAATTTCATTAAGTAAATTAGATATGCTGCATCCTAAGTCTTAGAATTTAATTTTACAAAGAGTGCAGTAACAAATCTCATGAGGAAATTTACCGGGATATATTCAAGTGTAGTCAAAGATGCCTGGGTTTAAAAATACACTTGCCGGAAATCAGAAATTTGAATTGGAAGAACATATTCGCTCATTAATTAATAAATAAGTATATTATATTAAAAAAGGGAATATTTTATGTTTCCAGATTTTTTCTGGGGAGGTTTGTGGTTTAGCTGGATCTTCAGGTTAGCGATAATTGGTTTGATCATATAGGTAATTGTTCGCGGATCAAATAAAAGTCAGCATAATGTAAATAACATGCAAAATAAAGAAACTCCGCTTGATATTATAAAACACAGATATGCTAAAGGTGAGATTACTAAGGAACAATTTGAAATTATGAAAAAAATCTCGAATCCTAATTCGATTTTATTTTTGATTAGGATTAATTTATATATTCTTTTTCAATATGATATATTGAATATAGGGATTACAAAAATTAATCACTCTATTCAATATTATTATTTCAGTCTAACATAATTCCCAAAATTAAAATGAAGAAAGAATATATTTATATTCCGGATCTTTGATTTTTCTCAGATATAATTCAGCTTTTTTATTCTCACCGCGAAGCATATAAAGATGATAAAGATCCGCATTGCTTTTATCTTTATCAATATTGACCATATATTTTTCTTTGCTTCTGATGAGCCTGCTCGGAATGAACGAATTCAGCACTTCCAGTTCCACCCCTGTAACATTATGATCGAAAATTGTCTCCATTACTATCTCCTTATATTTTAAAATCATAAATTTTATCGGGGCGTTGCATTTATGATTTTTTATTTTCCTAATTATTTTAACTAAGCAAAAAGCAGTATATAAGGGAGAATAATTAGTGCACCTTTATTAAATTGAATAAATTACTTTAATATATACAAAAATTTTAAAATTTTTTCAATGTCAAAATCTTGGTATGTGCTATTTAATTAGGCACTTAAGAAAGATTTATTAACTTATTTAGAAATTGACATTAAATCACTTAAAAGTTTTTTCTTTTAAGTACTACGAAATCGATTTATCAAATCGCTTTTTTAAGGCTCTATCTTTGAACCAAGAACTTTTAAAAATTGTTTCATCCATTGCGGATGTGCCGGCCATGCAGGAGCTGTTACCAAATTACCGTCTGTTACGGCATTATCGGCTCCGGCGCTAACCTCTCCGTATTTTGCACCGGCAATTTTACATTCAGGTCCGACCGCCGGATAAGAAATCATATGTTTACCCTTCAGCATATCTGCCGCTGCTAATATTTGAGGTCCATGGCAAATAGCGGCAATAGGCTTATCCTTAAAATGTTTAACAATTTCAATAACTTTTTTATTTAGACGCAAATATTCAGGAGCCCTGCCGCCGGGTATTACCAAAGCATCATATTTCTCAGGCTTTACATTATCAAAATCGGCATTCAATTTAAATCTATGACCTGTTAATTCAACATAAGTTTGATCTCCGATAAAATCGTGCACTGCAGTTTTTACAGTATCTCCGGCTTTTTTATCCGGGCAAACAGCATCTACAAGGTGACCAACCATGGTTAATATTTGAAAAGGTACCATCACTTCATAATCTTCTACAAAATCACCAACGATCATTAGAATTTTTTTTGCTGCCACGACCTTCTCCTTATTTTTTATTACTTTTTCCTTTCACGGAAATTGACCTAAATTACATAATCCAAATATGTTGATAATTTTTATACTTATTAATAAGGTTTTAGAATCTAAAAAGATAAATTCAATCATTAAAAAATTCATTTAATATTTAACTAAATTTTTTTGTATAATCAATGAAGATTGAATTCAAAATTGTGCTTTGTCACAAATATAATTTTGCAAATACTTTAAAAGGTAAACAATTGTGTATCAATTTTTAGGATAGGTAATACAAATAATATTTTACTGAGATTCGGGAAGAGTAAAAGTAAATGTGGTCCCTTCATTCACTATGCTGTTGATCCAAACTTTACCGCCGTTTTTCTCTATAAATTCTTTTACTAAAACCAAGCCTAATCCTGTGCCGTATTCTCGTTCGGTACCTGGTGTAGAAAAAATCAAATCTTTTTTAATTTTTATTAAATCTTCCTGACTAATTCCGACTCCGCTGTCTTTAACAGTAATTTCCACTAAATTTTTTCCGGAAACTTCTTTTATCTCCTTTGCGGTTATACTAACGTCCCCGTTTTTATTAGTAAATTTTATTGCATTCGAGGCTAGGTTCTGAATTACGGAATTCAACATATCTTCATCTGCAAATACTTCCAGATTTTTCTCAACATCTAAAGATAATTTTATCTGTTTTTTAACCACATTCCCCTTCAGCAGATTTAAACAACGATTAATAATTTTAATTAACTTCAAATTCCTAGGTTTAAAATCAAAACGGCCCATTTGTATACGTGAGTAGTGGAGTAAATTATTCGTCATTCCATATAAATTATTCGAAGCTTCATAAATTACTTTTAAATATTCATGGATTTCATCATGAGTTAAAGTATCATATTCATTAGTTAAAATCTCAGAGAAGCCTAATAAAGAATTAAACGGACTTCTCAGATCATGAGAAATTAAAGATATTAATTTATCTTTGGAAGAATTCAATTCTTTAAGCTTTTCAATTAATTCAGCATGTTCCTGTTCAACTCTCTTACGTTCAATCGCTCTTGAAATTGCATAAGATATCATTTCCAGAATTTTCTGTTCTTTCTCCCCATAAGTTTTGTCAGAATTATAATCCTGGACTACCAAAGCGCCGATTGTATTATCTGCAATTTTAAGAGGGATTCCAAGCCAAATACTGGCCGGAGAACCAATCAATTCAACTTCTCCGCTTCTTACCAATTCATCATCTGTATTTCTATCAACAAGCATCGATTTCCCGGTACTTAGAACATACTCTGTTAATCCGTTACCGAATTTTTTCGGCGGATATGCTTCGTCTACTTGATCAACAAAATATGGGAAAGTGATCATCTGGTTTTCTTTGTCATATAATGATATATAAAAATTTTCGACAGGCATAAGCTCACCGACAGATGAATGAATATATCGGAAGAATTCATTTATATTGCTCTCATAATTAGCCGCTTGTAAAATTTTATAAATTATCTGCTGTATTTTTTCATCTTTTTTTACCTCAGTAATATCCATTCCGCTGCTTACGATGCCGACAGGACTATCATTTTCATCTCTTAAATATGAATTCCTCCATCTTATTGTTTTTTCTTCCCCGGAATGCAGTAAAACCGGATACTCTATTGATTCTGTAAATTCATTTCCATTATCAAAGATTTTTTCATATCTGACTTTTAGTTCTTTTCCTGTTTCTTGAGGAACAAAGTTATCAAACCAGTTTTTCCCCTTAAGATCAGCCTCTTCGCACTTCAGAAGTTTACAACCGGATTTATTAATAAAAATTACTTTCCCGTTTTTATCAAGCACAACGATGATGACATCTACAATATCCAATATTCCCTGCAAATTGCCGTATTCTAAAAAACGGTTTTCCAATTGGACTTCTTTCGCCGGTAATTCAGTTAAAATTCCCATTCTGCGGGCATTATCCCCTTTTTTATTTTTTTCATAAAAATATTTATCTGATATCCATTTCTTCTCTCCCTCTTTAGTTTTAATCAAATAAGTACAGGATATTGCAGAAATATCTTTTGATGATTCGGGTCCTTTCTTTTTTAATTCCGGGGTTCCTTTTTTATCTAGAATTATTTTTTCAAAGCCGGCAATATTTATATCATGAATATTATAACCTGTAATGATTTCAATTTCTTTACTGCAATAAATAAATTTTTTTGTTTTTAAATCAAACTTGTAAAACGCACATATTTCATTATCAATTGAATTTGTTCCCTGCTTCATGGATTTAGAAGACATAATATTTTTGAAATTTTAATGATGTTTTTGAATTAAATTATAAATACTTTTCAACACAATTATTCACAAGTTTTAATTTTAAATTTATTCATTTAAAAACAAAGTAGCCAAATTAATTGTTAATATTTTCTTCAAATTTAATTAAAATTTTATATTTATGATTGTAATTATGTTTACTCTGAAAAATTTAATTGTTGATTTTTTATCCGGATTACACTATTTTTATGAAGACTAAATCTTAATAATATGGGAGTTTTAGTAAAGGTAAATTGATGAAAACTGCGGCAGAATTGAAGTATGGAGAAAAAGGGATTATTAATGGGATTGATGGTTCTCACCCTTCTTCGAGAAGAATATTAGAATTCGGTTTTACTCCGGGTCAGGAAATACAATTAGTAAATATGTCTTTATTTAATGATCCGCTCGCTTTTTCAGTCCGGGGTACAATAGTTGCAATTAGAAAAGATGAAGCAGTGTGTATAAAAATTCTATGATAACAAAACCTGTTGAGACCGAACCGTTAATTACCCTGGTTGGTCCTCCGAATTCCGGTAAAACAACTCTTTTTAATTATCTAAGCGGGAAAAATTATAAAACAGTTAATTATCCAGGCGCTACTGTAGAATATTCAATAAGTAAAATACAAAAAAAATATGACCTGAATGGTAGAATATTAGACTCGCCCGGTATAGTAAGTTTAATCCCAAACTCCCCTGATGAAAAAATCTCTATTGATTCATTATATTCACATCCCGCTTATGGCGTACCGGATTTGATAATTGTTACAATTGATGCAAGCCAGCTGTCGAGGCATTTATTGCTGGCAAAGCAATTAATTAAATCAAGGTTTAATGTAATTGTTGCTCTCACTATGACGGATATTCTAAGTCGGAGAGGTAAAGATATTTCCATTTCAAAACTTAGTGAAGAATTAAATTGTGAAGTAGTAAAAATAGACGGAAGAACCGGTAATGGTGTTGAAAACCTTATAAAAGAAGTAGAGAAAAATCTTTTAAACAATAAAGAAAAAGAAAAGGTTGAGATTCTTCGATTTAAGGATAATTTACCTATAGAAAATCTTATAGATTTTTATAAAGAAATTGAAAAAATAGAACACATTGTAATTTCGGAAACCGGAGATAAACGAAATAACGAGAATATTAAGAAAGCAAATGATCGGTTAAATGTACTTAATAACTTAAACCAAAATCATAATCATTCTCTTGATAATGCAACCGTAAAAATAGACAGCATTCTGCTTCATAAAGTCTGGGGATTAGTTTTTTTCTTTTTAATAATGTCGCTAACTTTTACCTCTATATTTTGGTTGGCCCAGCCTTTAATGGAATTAGTAGACGATCTGTTTGGTTATTTATCCTCTGAAGCCCTAATCTTAATCGGCAATAATTGGTTCGGCAATTTTTTGGCAGACGGGGTTATAAGCGGTACGGGTGCCGTATTGGTTTTTCTTCCTCAGATAATTATATTATTCCTAATACTAGGTTTGCTTGAAGATACCGGATATCTTGCAAGAGGAGCTATGCTGATAGATAAACCGTTATCGAAAATCGGTTTAAATGGAAGATCTTTCGTCCCGATGTTATCGGGATTTGCATGCGCTATTCCCGCTATTATGGCAACACGGACTATTCCAAACAAAAGAGAAAGACTGCTGACAATTTTTATAATTCCATTGCTAAGCTGCAGCGCACGACTTCCGGTTTATGCCCTTTTATTAGCGTTCCTCTTCCCTATGGATAAGTCCTGGTTGGCAGGTTTGGTATTAGCCGGAATTTATATTTTTAGTATTCTTAGTTCCGCAGTTGTTGCTGGCATAGCAAATAAATTTAAAGGTATTATTAAAGAAGAAGATAATTCTTCTTTTATACTGGAGCTTCCGACTTATAGAATTCCGAAGCTTCCGGTAGTTGCTACAAATACTTATCATAGTTCAATGGCATACATAAAAAGGGCCGGAACGGCAATTTTGTTTTTATCAATTATAATATGGTTTTTAACTTATTTCCCTGACAGCAATCCAAAAGTAGATGCTCATAATTTGAACAGTGAAAAAACCGAGCAGCTTATCGGTTCGGAAAGATTATCAAATTCTTACGCCGCAGATTTGGGCAAATTTATTCAGCCGATTATGAAGCCGATAGGTATGGATTGGAGAGTAGGTGTTTCGCTGATTCCGACGTTCGCCGCAAGAGAAGTTTTTGTAAGTTCACTAGCCTTGATATTTAAAGTTACGGGAGATAAAGGGACACTGCAAACATCGATTTTAAAGGAAATGCGGCAGGCTACAATAGAGGGAACCGGTCAAAAATTATTTACCACAGCTACAATTATAGGCCTTATTATTTATTTTATTTTTGCATTGCAATGTATTTCAACAATGGCCATCTCAAGAAAAGAAACCGGAAGCTGGAGAATTCCGATGCTTCAATTATTTTTATTTACGGTAGGAGCATATTTTTTAACTTTTATAGCTGTAAACGGTCTAAGATTGTTAGGGATTAATTAAAATTATTTTTATCTCGCTTTAATGCGAAGTCACAACGCAAAAAACATTTATCAATTTTCGGAATTATTATATTACGGACTGTCTTGATACTAATGACGGACAGATTTATTTTTAATAATAATAAACAAGTCTAAAATGAAAAATCAACAAGCAGAAGAGATTTTTAAAGAATTCTTAAAGAGTGCGAAAAATAGAATCACTCCCGAAAGATTTGAGGTAATGGACGCTGCTTTGGAATACAACGGCCATTTTCAAGCGGACGATTTATTTATTCAAATGAAAAATCAAAAATCAAGAGTATCCAGAGCTACTGTTTACAATACACTCGAACTTTTAGTTCAATGTGATTTACTTATAAAAAGAAACTTCGGCGATAACTTAACAAAATATGAAAACAACTATAAGAAACAGCGGCATGATCATTTAATCTGCATGGATTGCGGAAGGATAGTAGAATTTACAAATTCCAAAATAAAAGAACTTCCCAAAGAAATTAGTGATGAATACGGATTCATAGTTGAAAACTATTCATTTAATATTTTTGCAAGGTGTAAAGACCCTAAAAACTGCAAATATTATCAAGACAAAAACTAAACGAAATTAATAATAAATATTTATTGGAAGTATGATCCACCAAAAGTATCCGTTAAAATGGAATAAAGATAATTTTTCAATTAAGATTTTCTGTTCAATTCCTAATATTGCAACCGGCATCTTAATTAAAGCAGATAAAACTCACTTTGTTGTTGATCCAGGCGACGGCATTCTGAGAGATCTGGACAAAGAGATCGGGACAAAGAATATTCTTGGTATTTCTAATTTGTTCATTACTCACGGCCATCATGATCATGTAGGAGGAGTATGGTCGCTGTTAACTTATATGAGAGTGATGCATAAAAAATCTCCCTTATCTATTCATTTTCCAAAAGGATGCATAGAAATTGAAAGCATTTACAACGCATTTAAAAAAGTTTACTCTAAAACTTTGCCGTATGATATTCATTTAAAAATAATAAATGACAGCAGGATTTTTAAGAGCAAAGGAGTTACCGTAAAGCCGTTTCCTGTTATTCATAAGGAATACCTGCACGATGGTATTACAACAAGACAGGTTCCGGCAGTTGGTTTTAAATTTACTTACAAAAGCATAAAGATATGCTACGGCGGGGATACTGCTTATTGTGAAGAGCTGGTTAAGAATGCAAAAAATTCGGATCTGGCTGTAATTGAAGCCGGACATGAAGATGAGACTCCTGATGATATGCACATGACGGTTATTGAAGCAAAGTTAATCGGAGAATCGGCAAAACAATACTTTCTTGTGCACGTACCGGAATAGTACACATAATTTACTCTGAAAATGTTATAATGAATTGGTATCAAAAAGAAATCGTTTTGAATTCAAAGAAACGGGGATTTCATTTAATCACTAGTGAATTGTTAAATCAATTGCCGGAAATAAAAAATATTTCCATGGGTATTTTATACATTTTTATAAAACATACTTCGGCTTCACTTACAATAAATGAAAATGCAGATCCCACCGTACGAATCGATATGGAAACTCACTTTAACAAGACTGTTCCTGAAAATGCACCTTATTACCGGCATGATACTGAAGGCCCGGATGATATGCCGGCCCATCTTAAATCGGTAATTTTAGGAAACAGCTTATCTATACCTATAACAAACGGCAGATTGAATTTAGGAACCTGGCAAGGGATCTATCTTTGCGAACATAGGAATTACGGCGGTTCCAGGAGTTTAGTAGCTACAATTTCAGGCTTAGAAAAATAATAAGCTCTATAAAGATTTAATTAAAATATCAATGAAATGTTATCAAATCATTCAGCCGCTGTATTCCCATTTTAATTTGTTAGCTTCAATTTCTTCCGGTGTCGGATTTTTTTGATCCTCGGGCCTTTTGGGCACAAACCGCTTCTTGCCTACTATCCTTGCATTTACTTCAATATCCACTCTAAATATATCCGGGACCATATCTTCTTCAAATATTGCTTCCCATGGACATTCGGGTACGCACGCGTTGCAATCTATACATTCATCTGGATCTATCAGCAGCTGATTTTTAGGTATTGTAGGATCATCACCTTTATATTCGTATATACAATCAACGGGGCAAACTTGAGTACATGCTATATCTTTACAATCCATACATAACTTTGTTATCACATAAGCCATATTCTTCTCCTTGAGATTTAATATCAAATCGAATTGAGTATAATTAAAAAGATTTATCCGCTTCTAATTTTAAATCTAAATGTTTTTATCTCCTTAATCAATGATGGTTGACAATAGAAAGAATTGATGAAAGCGATTGTGTGAATTAAAAATTTATTTGAAAACTTGTAAAGTAAACACACATGTCAGTCTGAGCGGAGTCGAAGATTCATATTTACTGTTCAACGTCTCTAACGGCAACAATTAAATGCATTATTAAAAATATTTTTATACCGATAATTTCCTTTAGTATATATTATTACCAAATTCATACAACGGTTTAATGAAAGGAAAAATAAATTAAATTTTACATTTTAATTTCAATTACAAAATATACCAATCATTTATAATTAAATTCTTCAATTATTTTTTACCTGGAGAATAAATTACAATTGCCGCTTTACTTTCATTATTCATCCTATCTAAAGATGTTACTAAATAGACATGAGAATTTTTTAAAGCATCTGCAGATGAATCCTTAAAATAATTTCTTGAGTCTGTTGTTACTTGCAAAATATGGGTCGCTTCATCCATATCAATTTCATCGGGTTGATTAAATCTATATATTACATAATGATAAGCGGAATCACCGTCTGAAGCTAATGCTGGCTTATCCCATCTTAATAATACAAACGAAGAATCACCGGCCGCAGATAAATTAGTCGGAGGAAGAGGGGCAACAGAATCAATCCACGGCATAGTTGGAATTAGTGCAGGATATTTATAATATAATTTTAATGAATCGGCAAAATGAGAATAATTTTCTGTTATAGATTTAGCACTGAAAAAGACAGTTCCTCCCACATTAATAATTTGTCGGCTCAATCTAATTTCATTTTCAAGTTCGGAGGGATTGCCTTTATAATCCTGTGCAGCCATCTTAGTAGAAAATATTCCGACGAACAATTCTCTTTTGTCTACAACCGATGACCACCACGGCAGCAGCTTTGCAAAATCGGCATAGCGGTTTCCGATTTCCGAATAAAGCTGGGGCACAACATAATCAACTGTTTTACTTTTTATCCAGCTTAACGGATCACAATAAATTTTATTATACGATTCAAATCCGTGTGTGCCCGCAAATTTATTCTCGACAATGCTGAAGGGGCTGATTCCGAATTGTATCCTTGGATTTATTGCTTTAATTGTATCATAAACTTCTGCTACCATTTGGTTAATATTATTTCTTCTCCAGTCGTCAATGTTTTTAAATTTTCCCTTGTACTTTCTAAAAGTCGCCGCATCTTGATTCGTTATATGCGGGGTATAAGGATAAAAATAATCATCAAAATGAATTCCATCGACATCATATCTTCTTACAACATCCGCAACAATTTTTGCAATATAATGACGGACTTCAGGGATTCCGGGATTGAGCATTTTATAAGTCTTAAAATCTAGAATCCATTTTGGATGAGTTATTGAAATATGTGCAGCGGCAATTGGATATTCTCCTATCGTTTTTACCGCTCGATACGGATTAAACCATGCTTGTATTTCCATACCGCGACGATGCGCTTCCGAAATTGCTAATGTCAGAGGGTCATAAAACGGATTGGGAGCTTTACCCTGTTCACCGGTAAGCCAATACGACCAGGGCTCATAAGATGATTTGTAGAGTGCATCGCATTCGGTTCTGACTTGGAAATAAATCATATTTATTCCCGCAGCCTTTAAGCTATCAAAAATTGCAGTCAGCTCGCTTATCTGTTGAGCGGTTGATTCAAAAGGTGTTTTCGGCCAATCGATATTGGCAACCGTAGCAATCCATGCACCTCTAAGTTCCCTTTTAGGATAAATATATTGTGCAATAATTATGTGAGAGAAAGTAACCGAAAGTAATGAAATTAGCAGTATTTTTTTAATCATGTTTAATTTTATTATTTATAAAATGCTCTTATTTGAATAAGTTTGGTAGTATCCTAATCTGTTCATCTAAGTCATGGTTCAACTCCGCTCGCAATGACAAATGTATTTAAATTATCAGCCCAAGCGAAGTCGAGGAATGATTTATTTATCAATATAAGTAAGCT
>JBJKQE010000222.1:0-2866 GCA_046705645.1 Ignavibacteriaceae bacterium
GATGCAGCTATATACGGCTTTGCTGTCGGTGCTGGATTTGCTTTTATTGAAAACATATATTACTTAAGCGCCGTCAATCAGCAAAATTTAATTATATGGTTTATAAGAGGATTTGGAACTGCTGTTATGCACGGGGGAACAACTACAATTTTTGCGATCATAACAAAAAATGTAATTGACCGTAAAAAAGATTTTAAACTTTTCCAAATTATTCCCGGATTTATCATTGCTATGCTTTATCATCTTTTCCCCGGAATTCTATTCGCAATTGGAATACATTCATTTTTCAACCATTTTGTATTTTCTCCGATTTTATTAACTCTATTGCAATTAATAGCTCTCCCGCTTTTTATTGCTTATGTATTTTTTAGAAGTGAAAAAGTTCTCAAAGACTGGATGGAAAAAGGTATGGATACGGATGTAGAACTGCTTGAGCAAATAAATGAAGGAAAATTATCGGACACACGTGTCGGAAAATATCTTTCTTCTTTAAATGAAAAATTTTCAGGTACTGTAATTGCCGATATGCTTTGTTACATTAGGAACCATATTGAATTATCTATTCAGGCAAAAGGTGTTTTACTGATGAAGCAGGCAGGAGTTCCAATTGTAATTGATAGCCAGACAAAAGAAAAATTAGATGAATTAAAATATCTGGAAAAAAGCATCGGACAAACAGGCAAACTTGCAATTTCTCCCATTTTACATTCTAGCAAAAGAGATTTGTGGCAGCTATACCTGCTGGATAAAAAATAATCAATTTATTTAAAGGCAGCTTAGTTTGTAAACTAACTACTAGCAACTCGAAGTAAAGGCATAATTTTCACAGAGATTAACTTTAACTCGTTTCTTTTTACGAATAATATTTCATTACTCTCAGAATCGATTAGAAGTACAAAGCTCCGTGAAAATTTTTAATTAGTTCATTAAATAATGGGAATTGCCTTACAACTTTTCGTACTAATTGTTTTTTGTGATTGCTCCAATCCATCTGCAGTTGCTTTGATTTTGATATCTCCGGATTTACGTGTAGATAAAATTATTACGGAACATTTCCCGCTAAATAACTTTCTTTGGTAACCTCCGTTTATATATTTGTCTTTTTCATGACTGCTGGGATTGCCGTTCCCGACTCCAATTATTTTACCTGCACCTTCAATTGAAAAATGAATTAGATTATCTGCAGTAGGAACTTCTCTTCCTTTTGAATCGACTGCTGAAACGGTAATAACAGAAACATCTTCTCCATCAGCTTTTATCGTTGAACGATCTGCAGTTAATTTTATTGCAAAAGGATCACCTGTAGTTTCAATTTTTGAAGTTAAAATTTTTCCGCTTTTCCAGCCCCTAGCTTCAAGTATTCCCGGTTCATAATTTACTTTCCATTGTAGATGTGAATCATGTTCCATCTCCTTTGTGCCGAGACTCCTTCCGTTCAAGAAAAGTTCAACGCTGTCGCAGTTGCTAAAACACCAAACATCAATCAATTGTCCTTCTTTTCCTTTCCAATTCCAATGTGGGAAAATATGAAGAACATCTTTGTTGGTCCACCAGGATTTGTAATAATAAAAGTTATTTTTCGGAAAGCCGCATACATCAAGGATTCCAAACTGCGAGCTTATGCACGGCCACCTGTAAGGAGTCGGTTCGCCGCGGTAATCAAAGCCTGTCCAGACAAAACCTCCGGCAAGCCATTTCCTTGCGTCAAAAAATTTCCACCAAACTTCCGCAGTATTACCCCAGCCGGGATCATCTAAATCATAATCATTTACATATCCTTTAACCGTATCATTTTTATAAATACCTCTTGTGCAAAGTGTGCTGGCCTGCTCGCTTCCTAAAATCGGCTGGTCGGGGTGTTCTGTTCTGTACTTATCTATATCGCCGATATAATAATTGAAACCTCTAACAGGAATAATGCTGTTGATCCCTTTATAAATACCGCCATTATTTGCCGCATAAGTACAAAGTCTGGAGGGGTCAAGTCTTTTTTGAATTCTCATAAATACTTCGGCAATTCCCTTCCCGGTGTAATTATTTTGAATTTCCCATTCTTCGTTGCCAAGCGACCAAATAATTACTGAAGGATGGTTTCTGTCACGAAGAATTAAATCTGTAAATAATGATTTATACAGTTTGGTATCGCCCATGTATCGGTTTTCATCCATCACTAGCATTCCTAGGCTGTCGCATGCATCCAGCAATTCGGGAGTCGGAGGATTATGACTTGTTCTAATTGCATTGCAGCCGAATGCTTTCAGTCTCTCAATTCTATAATATTGTAGTCCGTCCGGTAATGCCGTACCAACTCCGGCATTATCCTGATGATTGCATGTACCTTTTAATTCTACGCGTTTGCCATTCAGAAAAAAGCCGTTGTTTTTGTCAAATCTGATTGTACGGACACCGATTTTTGTTTCTTTTCTATCAACAAATTTATTCCCGGATGTAAGGAATTGAACAACTCTATAAAGATAAGGATTGTCAATAGACCAGATATGAGGATTTTTAAGTTTTATTTTTTGCTGAATTGTTTTTTCTGAATAGCTGTTTAATCCCGTAAAATTAGTTGAGGTGTTTGCTATTTCTTTTCCTTGATTGTCTAAAATAATCGAATATAATTTACCTGTTTGTTGTCCAGAACTTTCATTTGATATTTGCGTTTCGATTTTTACATCTGCATAACTTTTAGAAACATCTGTAGTTATATAAGTTCCATACAGCGGAATATGCAAAGGGGAATATTCCAAAAGCCAAACATGGCGGTATATACCTGCTCCTTCATAAAACCATCCTTCAGATTGAGTTGCATTAACTCTAACAACCA
This sequence comes from Ignavibacteriaceae bacterium, assembly GCA_046705645.1. Taxonomy (GTDB): domain Bacteria; phylum Bacteroidota; class Ignavibacteria; order Ignavibacteriales; family Ignavibacteriaceae; genus FEN-1297. The sequence continues at coordinate 2,828 of JBJKQE010000222.1, forward strand.
ATACATTCCTTTTCTTAAACTTTACATAATCAGTAACAT
>JBJKQE010000223.1:0-11356 GCA_046705645.1 Ignavibacteriaceae bacterium
ATAAATATTACATATTTTTATGGTCTATGTCAAAAAGATTAATAGTCGCCATAGACGGCCCGGCAGGTTCCGGTAAGAGTACCTCTGCTAAGCTTGTCGCTCAAAAGCTGGGCTATTTATATATTGATACCGGGGCTATGTACAGAGCCGTTACCTTTATAGCAATACAGAACAATGTTCTTAATAATTTTGATGCCGTTATAAAGATTGCCGAAACCTCAAAAATTAATTTGAAGTTTGTAAATGGTGTTACACAAGTTAGCGTTGAAGGAGTTAATATTACTGAAAATATTCGCACAGCAGAAGTAAACTCAAATGTAAGCGAAATAAGTAAAATTAAGGAAGTCAGAGAAGCTTTGGTAGCACAACAAAGGGAAATGGCAATGAAAAACGGCGGAATTGTAATGGAAGGAAGAGACATCGGAACGGTTGTTTTTCCCAATGCGGATGTTAAGATTTTTCTTACAGCTTCATTAGAACAGAGAGCAAAAAGAAGAACAAAGGAATATGAGGAAAAAGGAATTGAAGTTTCGGTTGATGATGTTAAGAATAATCTGGTTAAACGCGATCAAATAGATTCTACAAGAGAAGTAAGTCCCTTAACAAAAGCCGATGATGCAATAGTTGTCGATACTTCAAAAGTTACAATACAAGAACAGGTAGATATTATTCTGGAAAAAATTAAAATTATTGCTGAACAAAAAGGCATAAAAATCAGCAATTAAGAAATTTTTTATAAATATTTTATTAAGCCATCAATAATTAAAACATGTTAAATAAATCTTTCTGCATTACTGCTTAAAGATGGCGAAGCGATAATTGCAGATCAATTATTTTTATTGGAGGATTAATGTCCGAAGAGATAAAAGGAACTAAGAAAAGCACGTTGACGGCAGATGACTATGAAAAGGCAAAGAGACATTTTAATGATGAAGAGTATTCTCAAGAAGAATTCTTAACCTTAGCAAAACTTTACACTGAGTCTTTTAAAGATGTAAAAGAAGGCGAATTAGTAAAAGGTAAAATAGTTCGTATCCAGGGAGATAATGTTATCTTGGATGTAGGCTTCAAATCTGAAGGATCAATACCTAAAAATGAATTTCACGAATCGGAAGAAATAAAAGTCGGTAAAGAAGTTGAAGTTGTTCTGGAAAGCGTGGAAGATCAGGAAGGTAATTTGGTACTTAGCAAACAAAGAGCCGACTTCTTAAGAATCTGGGAAAAAGTTGTTACAGCTCATGAAACCGGAGAGATAATTCAAGGAAAAATTTTAAAGAGAATTAAAGGCGGAATGGTAGTTGATTTATTAGGTATGGAAGCTTTTCTGCCCGGTTCCCAAATTGATATTCGTCCTATTAGAGACTTTGATGCATTTGTCGGACAGACAATGGATTTCAAAGTAGTTAAAGTTAATATTCCAACCGAAAACGTAGTTGTCTCTCATAAAGTTCTTGTTGAAGAAGAAATTGCAGATCAAAGATATGCAATACTAAACAGTTTGGAAAAAGGACAAATATTGGAAGGTACTGTAAAAGCTATTACAGATTTCGGTGTGTTCGTAGATCTCGGAGGTGTTGACGGCTTGATTCATATTACAGATTTAAGCTGGGGAAGAATTAATCACCCGAATGAAGTAGTTAAGCTCGATCAGACTATTAAAGTTGTTGTTACAGATTTTGACGAGGAAAAGAAGAGAATATCCTTAAGCTTGAAAAAACTGCTGCCTCATCCATGGGAAGATATCGATACTAAATACAAAATCGGAGATAAAGTATCCGGTAGAGTTGTATCCCTTACAGATTACGGTGCTTTTATTGAAATTGAAAAAGGCATTGAAGGATTAATTCATAATTCGGAAATGAGCTGGACACAGCATATTAAACATCCTTCTCAGGTAGTTGCTATGGGACAGGTAATTGAAGCTATTATTTTAAGCCTGGATAAAGACGAAAAGAAAATTTCTTTAGGTATCAAACAACTCGAACCGGATCCTTGGGAATCATTAATGCAAAAATATCCAGTTGGTTCAAGACATACCGGAATTGCCAGAAACTTGACAAACTTTGGTGTTTTTGTTGAATTAGAACCTGGTGTTGACGGGCTGGTTCATATATCCGACCTTTCTTGGACAAAGAAAATACGTCATCCCGGTGAAGTCGTTAAGAAAGGCGAAAAATTAGATGTTATTGTTCTAGGCGTAGACGTTGAACAAAGAAAAATCTCATTAGGACATAAACAGGTAGAAGAAAATCCTTGGAATCATTTTGAAAAACTTTATGCTGTAGGTACTCAAACTCAGGGTAAAGTTGTAAGGATAATTGAAAAAGGATTAATAGCCGAACTGCCCGAACATGTTGACGGTTTTGTTCCTTCTACTCAATTAGCTACTACCAAAATAAAAAATATAGCTAATCACTTCCCTATCGATGATATTATTCCATTAAAGGTAATTGAATTCGATAAGGAAAATAAGAAGATTGTATTAAGCGTTACTTTAGTACTTAAAGAAAAATCTGAAGAGGAAATCAGGGCATACCTAGATAAGCATAAATTGGACAGAGTTTCCGTTCAAGAAATTCAAAATGCAGAAACAGGTGCAATTGATACGACTGATTTTCCGATTTTTGAAATTTCTGATGAAAATCATCCGGCATCAGCTGAAAACAAAACCAAATAAATTTTCAGTTCAATTATTTATAAAGAGCGGGATCTTCCCCGCTCTTGAATTTTTAAATTTATCTTAATGAAAAATAAAGTTGCTTTACATACTTTAGGCTGCAAGCTTAATTTTTCCGAGACTTCAACTATTGGAAATCAATTTTTAAATAGAGGATTTGACATAGTTGATGTTAAAGAAAATGCCGATATATATGTTTTTAATACATGCAGTGTCACGGAAAATGCAGAGAGAGAATGCAGGCAGCTTGTTCGAAGAGCATTAAGGCAAAATCCAAATGCATTTATAATTGTAACTGGCTGTTATGCTCAGCTTCGTCCGAAAGAAATTACCCGAATTGAAGGCGTTGACGTTGTTCTCGGGAGTAATGAAAAATTAAAATTGTTTTCCTACTTAGACAACTTTACTAAAAAAGAATTAGCATGCGCTTATGTCTCTCCCGCAGAACAATTAAATGAATTCGGACCGGCACATTCAACGGATGCCGACACCCGCACAAGGGCATATTTTAAAATTCAGGACGGATGCGATTATAAATGCTCATTCTGCACGATTCCTCTTGCCAGAGGAAAAAGTAGAAGTATGAATTCCGATGAAGTTATTTTAGAATTTAAAAAATTACTTGACGCCGGATATAAAGAAATAATACTAACCGGTGTTAATGTCGGCGATTACGGAAAATCTTTAAATACAGATTTATATCGCCTTCTTTTAAAGATGATCAAAATACCCGGAGATTTTAGAATCCGTATAAGTTCAATTGAACCGAATTTATTATCGGACGATATTATTGAACTTGCTGTTCAAAGTAAAAAGCTATGCAATCATTTTCATATACCGCTGCAGAGCGGGAGTCCAAAAATCTTAAAATTAATGCAGCGTAGATATAAAGTTCAGGACTATGAAAAATTAATTTTCAAACTTAAAAACAGAATTCCTGATGCCGGAATCGGTGTTGATGTAATTGTAGGTTTCTCCGGAGAAACAGAAGAAGATTTTATTCTTACATATAATTTTTTACGAGATCTTCCTATTTCTTATCTACATGTCTTTACTTATTCCGAAAGACCGGATACTAAAGCTATTAACTTACACAATCCGGTTGACGTCTTTGAACGTAGAGAACGCAATAATATGCTTCGCATTTTAAGTGAAAAAAAGAAAAACTTTTTTTATAAAGAAATGGCAAATAAAGAAGTTGAGGTTTTATTTGAATCGGAGAATCACAATGGACTGATAAAAGGATTCTCCTCAAATTATATTAGAGTGAGTTATCCGTATAATCCGGAACTGATAAATGAACTTTCAAATGTAATTATTAAAGAAGTGGATGGGAATACATGTTTATGCGAACTAAAAGAGATTAAAAAATCAATTGACTTAATCGCTTGTTAATTCTAAACTTGTAGTTAAAAATTATGAAAAAAATCCTAATATTATTTATTTTATTTACTGCCTATACCTTCCCTCAGAAGTTGAACCGTATTAAAACCCTCGAACTGGTAAATTCACTTAAAACTACCGTTAATCAGCAGAAACCATATCAAGAAATTTCATATTATACCCAGGATGATTCGAAAAAAAGCAGCGGACTTGCAATTTTATATTCTATACTATTACCCGGAATGGGAGAACTTTATGCAGATAACTATTCAAGCGGAAAATATTTTACCGTTGCCGAAGGATTGTTATGGGGTGTTTATATCGGTATGAATAGTTACGGAAACTGGCTTAAAGACCAATATAAATCTTTTGCCATTGCTTCGGGAGGAGTTAATGCTCAGGGTAAAGATGCAAGTTATTATGCAACAATAGGAAATTATTCAAATATTAATGATTACAATAATGCGCAGGCTTTATCTCAAAATTTTAGTGAAATGTATAATTCTAATCAATTCTACTGGAACTGGCAGTCTGAAAGTGCAAGAAAATCTTATAGAAATATGTGGGTTTCCAGTGAACAAGCTCATAACGATCTGAGGTTTGTGGTGGGGGCATTAATTTTAAATAGAATTGCCAGCGCTATAAGTGCTGCACGGTCAGTAGCAGCTTATAATAAAAGGGTTTCCGAACAAATGAGCTGGAATGTTTCGGTTGGGATTTTAAACAGCACAACATTACCATCCCGGTTGACTTTTAATTTCCAAACTTCTTTTTAATATAAAATTCAAACTATATTATAAAGAAGAAATTCAATTCACCTCGAAAAAAAATAATCCAAAATATAATTTTTCTTCCGATTTTGATGTATATCATCAATTAATTTCTCCTAAACATTAAAAACAGCTTATTCGTATTGAACATTAATTTTTATTAATCTTTTATTAAGGCCGTATTAATAAACAATTAATAAGTTTAACCATGTAAATTCATGTTAATTTACAATTAAAAAATATTATTTATTAAAATAATTTGAGGAGAGATATTTCAATGAAATCTCGCATATTAAACTTATTTGTTGTTGTTGCATTTTTATTAACAATCGGAATGGGCACCGCTTTTTCTCAGGAAACTCCACAATCCAAAGAGAAAAAAGTTGAAAAGAAAGAGCATGTTATGAAAGCAGAGAAAAAAGTAGTTAAACATGCTAAAGTAGAAAAGAAAGAAGCTAAAAAGGCTGTTAAACATGCTAAAGTAGAAAAGAAAGAAGCTAAAAAAGCCGTTATGCATGCAAAGGTAGAAAAGAAAGAAGCTAAAAAAGCTGTTAAACATGCTAAAGTTGCTAAAAAAGCCGTAAAGAAAGTTGAGAAAAAAGAAGGCGAACAGAAGTAATTTCTTTTCACGGATAAATACATTTTAAAGGAGAGTTTTATTACTCTCCTTTTTTATTTAATTTTCTCCTATGAGAATTTTAACAGTTGAAGACGAAAAGAAGGTAGCATCCTTTATTAAAAAAGGCCTTGAGGAAGAATATTTTAGTGTAGATATTGCCTGTGACGGCAAAGAAGGATTAAAGCTTATTGATTCGGAAGAGTATGATTTGATAATAATGGATGTAATGCTGCCGTATATTGATGGATTTACTCTTGTAAAAGAGATTCGTAAAAGAAAAATAGTTACTCCAATATTAATGCTAACAATAAAAGACAGCATTAAAGATAAAGTGGAAGGCCTTGATGCCGGCGCCGATGATTATCTTACCAAACCTTTTGCATTTGAAGAACTGCTTGCTAGAATAAGAGCTTTACTTAGAAGAAATGAGAATATAAAATCTACAAAGCTGAATGTCGGTGATTTAATTCTAGATCTTCAATCTCATAGGGTTTATAGAAAAGATAAAGAAATAATTTTGACTCCGAAAGAATACTCCATTTTGGAATACTTGATGAGAAATGCAAATAAAGTTGTTTCCCGGACCAAACTCATAGAACATGTTTACGACTATCATTTCGATACCGAAACAAATATAATTGATGTCTATATAAATAAAGTAAGAACCAAAGTTGATAACGACTTTGACAAACAATTAATTTTTACAATACGAGGAATCGGTTATATTATTAAGGATAATGAATAGTACAATAGAAATATTTTTTAGATTATTAAGTGTATGTTTCGCAAATTAAAAAATTTTGTTTCTTCCACCCGGTTTAAAACCACACTCTGGTACTCAATTCTATTTTTAATATTGGAAATCCTATTAGGAGTTTTTATTTATATAAACCTTTACCAAACCTTAATGGATAATCTGGATATCGGTTTGAAATCACAAGCAAAAGCAATCCTTCATGCTGTTGCGGATAAACATGTGGACATCGAACATTTTGTGCCGGATTCCGTTTATTCAGATCCGGAAGATTTTGTGTGGGATATTATTTATAATGAAATTGCATTTAACCTGCGAAATAATTTCATCCAGATAAGCATTAAAAATAAAATTTACTTTCGTACGGCAAATTTAAATGACGATACTTTATCCTTTCCTGCAAGAAAACTGCCGATAAATCTATTCAATTTTTCGGATACTTCATTATCCGAAAAGCCTATTCGCTGCGTAAAATTAATTTCAGGAAATTACGATGTTATTGTGGCCTTTCCGATTCAAAGCATTTCCCAAACTTTAAACAGCCTGGCACATATATTTATCATCCTGGCACCGATATTTTTTATAGTTTCCATAATCGGCGGATCCATAATTTCCGCAAAGTCACTTTCAAGAATAGATGCAATTATCAAAAAAACGGAGGAGATAACCGCACTTAACCTTGATGAAAAAATCGGGGGTGAAAAGTATAGTGACGAGTACGGAAGACTGGTAAAGAAAATGAATGAAATGATAAGCAGAATAAAAACTTCTATAGATTATATGAATCAATTTTCAATATCTGCGGCACATGAGCTTAAAACACCTTTAACTATTTTACGCGGTGAAACGGAAATAGCATTAAAGTCGCCAAAAACTCCAAAAGAATATATAGAAGTTCTTAAAAGCAATTATGAAGAAACTATCAGGCTCACCAAAATAATAGACAACCTTTTCTTCATTTCCAAAATTGATCATTCGATGATTGATATTACGAAGACAAAATTAAATCTTGACGATTTCTTGAATAATACTGCGGATAATCTGAAAATTTTAGGCGCCGATAAAAATATCAAACTTAAGGTAGAATCCGAGACAGATTCATTTATTGAAATTGATAAAGAATTGATGATGCAGGCGCTTTCAAATCTTATTGATAATGCAATTAAATATGGAAATGAAAATAATACCGTGACAATAAAAGGAGAAAACCTGGTACCGGATAAAGTGAAGATAAGCGTCATAAATTGTGGAGAAGGAATTCCGGAAGAAGCATTGCCTAAAATATTTGACCGGTTTTACAGAGTAGAATCTTCCAGGAATAGAAATACCGGAGGTGTAGGTCTCGGATTATCTGTTGTTAAAGCTATTGTTAACTGGCACAATGCGGAAATTTTTGTTGAATCAAATCACGACGGAGTAACGGAATTTTCAATTATTATGCAAAAGGCAGCTTAGTAATTTACTTATTATAAATACCAAAATCATAACCCTTCCTAATAAAATAATCTTTATTCTTTTCAAGAAAATCTTCAATAGATTCAATAGATATAATTTTAGTAATACCATATCTTAAAAATTTTTGCTTCTTTGCAAAAACATCTCCCTTGTATGGCACCAACGGATTATATTTCAGGTTGCCTTCCAATGGAGCTGGTTCCAGTATGTTTTCGCTTTCCTCCGCAACCCATTCAATAATTCCTACAAGTTCAAAATGTGGAACACCGTCCCTTAGAGCTAAAACCATTCCTCCGCTGTACCCGTTATTAACAACGGCGTCAATAAAAAAAGAACCGTCTTTGTCAAAATTAGGATTGCTTACAATTGCTCGAGAAATCATTTTATAGCTTAAAGGATAACCGAAAATATAAACAAAGTCTCCCCAACCAAGATCTTTAGCTTTGCCATACGGATAATTGAACACCGCGTATCGTATTGCTTTTTGCAAACTGTAATGATTTCCTAATATTGCTATGTCGGCCTCTTTATCCGACAATATTTCATTTACCCCGCTGCCTTCCGGGAAGCCTGCCGCGTATATAAGTTCTTTGGTTTTAAATGCTATACTCTGCACATTGTCTGTAGGATTGCCGTTTATTTCGCCAAAGTAAGAAACGGCAGTATCCGGGAAATTAATAACATGAGCACATGTTAATAATCCGAGGGTCCCGTTCGAGGAATAAATTAATGTTGAAGAACCGGAAGTAGATTTATCCTGATATATTGTTTTTATTGACCTGATATTAATTACCGAATCATTCAAATCTTTCAATTTAATCTTGCTGTCGTCACTGAATAAATAAGCTTTATAAAATGCGATGCAGTTTATTCGATAAATTGTCTGGCTTATTTCATTCAGCTCATTTGAACTGCTTTGGTAAGGGAATTCACTATCATATTTTCCGTTGCTCAACGGTGTATGCTGAGTATTATATGAAGTTGACGAACATGAAAGGTTTAACCATAGGAAAAGCACCCCGAAAAATACCGCAAATTTAACAGGACGTTCCATAAATGCTCCTCAATTCAATATTACTTTAAGACCACATTTAACAATAAAGCTTTTTTTTAATTAAAACAAGAATTAATTGATAGACGGCAAAGGCCAAATAAAATAAGTATTTAAGAGCACTTGAAAAGCTGGGTGTATAAAAGTTTTATGTAGAAATGGCAGTTGTAAATATCTAAATAATAACTGAAAGACTTTAAGGAATATTGGCTCATTTTTTAGCTTATCAGTATGAAATTTCAATACAATAAAACAGAATTTTTAAGCATTGAAACATATATTCATCATTTAACTGATCAAGGCAAATTAAACCATATATATTTAATTGTAAAAAATATAAATTAAAGAGTTCATTATTATTTGCAAATTCACAAATAAAAAAACTTTTTGATAGTCGCAAAAACATTGTTAAATTATAATAAATATATCTGGATAGTTAGCCGATTTAACCCATCACGAAGAAAGAGATAAAATTATGATAAAAGCTCAATACATAATTCTGGCTTTAACTTTACTTTTAGCAGGCTGCTCATCAAAACAACCGGACCGGTATTATAACAGCAAAGACGACTTCTCAATAAAATTTCCTAAAGGATGGGAAAACAAAGAAGGCTTTATGCGGACTGATATTATTTCGCTCAGTCCCAAAACAAACGCGAAAGATCAATTCCGCGAAAACGTAAACGTAGTCGTAGAACAGCTGCCGGATGGAATGAATCTTAGCAAGTACTTTGATGCCAATCTTCCAAAATTATCAAATGTAATACAGAATTTTCAGGAAATAGATGCGGGTACCGCCATTATAAATGATAATGAAGCTGAATGGCTGATCTATACCGGAAATATTGGTACGTCAAATTTAAAGAGCAAACAATATTATATGGTTTACAACGGGAAAGGTTATGTTATTACGTGTACCGCTACACCTGAAACGTACAACAATTATAAAAACATTTTTGATGAAACAGTACAAAGTTTCCAGTTTGAATAAGAAGATAAATAATAGTAATGTGTAAGAAACATTACGGAAGTGCCATAATATATGAATGCGAAATTAGATGAAGTCTTTTTTGAAAACTTACTTTTACAAGCAAAGAAAAGCTCTAGGAAAAGAAGTCATTATATATTAAATAAAGAAGAAACAGAACCTGTTCAGAGGTTTTGTATAGGCTTAAAAAAAGGAACATATATCCGGCCTCAAAATCATTCCAAAACCAATAAATGGGAATTATTAGTCATATTAAAAGGTTCTGTTAGAATAATTATATTTGACTCGGAAGGTAGAATTATAGAAAAGTTAAAATTAAGTCAAAGTGGTGCAATAAAAGGAATTGAGATTAAAGCTGAGTCATTTCACACAATACTTCCTGTTACGAATGAAGCAATTGTATTACAAATTAATGAAGGGCCATATACCCCTACAGAAGAAAATGATTTTGCTTCATGGGCACCGAGAGAAGGTGATACAAATGCAATGGAATTTCTTAACTGGTTAGATAAGGCCAAACCCGGAGATAAATATAATTTATAATTCATTACACGGAAAAAAATGTTCCTAATCCGATCTTTTTAATAATTGCTATAAAATAGAAATACTATTACAATTTTAGTAAAATCTATGGGCTTTCAAGCATTATCCCGGAAGTTAAATCTAAGAATATCATTTTTGTTTAAATCCGGTTGCAATATATTTGAATAATAGGTGATTAATAGAATTCAATGCAAAGATTTTTAATTAAAGTTTAATTAATAATTAAGACGCTAAGTATGCAAGAATCTATCGGACAAAAATTTCAGTATCTATTTTTCAATCAACAGAATGAGTAAATTATTTTCTAAATCCAATTAATTATCTATTAAAATTATTTTAGTTTAAAACAAAATAGCAAGGAAGGATTGTCCATCCTTTCAAGATTCTATAGCTAGTCTGTCTCAAAAAACTCTTCTTTTTACCTATTCGGCAGGCATTTAGGAATTGTAAAATGAAATGTCGATTTTTTGACATTCTAAAATGTCTTTGTTATATTAATTACGGTAAAAAGCAGTGGTGTGAAGCGCTATGCTTCATATAAAGGGTGAATCTTCTCTCCATATTGATTCACTTTTATATCTACTAAACAAAATAAAATATTGAAAAATAAATTGTGCGGTAGATATTAAAAGTATTAAGGGGGTAGATTAGCCTTTCGAAAAATTAAAACTATGAGGTAAAATATTCGAATTGGATTTGTAGGATGTGGTTATACCGCAGACTTATATATACCTAGTATTAAAAGATACCCCTATTTGGAGTTGGTAGCAGTTACTGATCGTAATCTAGAGCGTGCTCAGGCATTTGGTAATTACCACAATATAAAAATCTGTCCGACAACTGAAGCACTATTATCAGATTATAACATTGATCTGGTAGTTAATCTGACTAATCCGAATAGTCATTTTGAAGTTACAAAGATGTGCTTAGATGCTGGTAAACATGTTTATTCCGAAAAGCCCATGACTGTAAAATTTTCGGACGCCCGGGAATTAGTAGAGTTAGCAAACCGCAAAGGTCTTTATTTATCCTCTGCCCCTTGCGGTATTTTGGGTGAAACCGCTCAAACATTATGGAAGGCATTGCGCAGCGGCGAAATCGGGACGCCTCGTTTGG
>JBJKQE010000224.1:0-3828 GCA_046705645.1 Ignavibacteriaceae bacterium
CTTACCATGATGCATGTCATTTAGCTCATACTCAAAAAGTAGTATCCGAACCAAGGGAAGTTCTAAAATCTATTCCGGGTTTGAATATTAAGAATCTTGAAGAATCAAATTGGTGCTGCGGAAGTGCCGGTATATATAATATTGTCAGGTATGATGATTCAATGAAAATCCTTCAAAGAAAAATGAACAATATCAAAAACACTAAAGCGGAAATTGTTCTAACAGGCAATCCGGGGTGTATTCAACAGATTAAATACGGTGCAGAAAAATTTAATGTTGATGTAAAAGTTATGCATCCCATAACTTTAATTAAACAAGCAATATTAAATAATAAAAACAATTCTCAATAAGAACTATCTTGCCCGTCTAAATAAACTTTATTTAAACTAACTACTCAACATAAAGTCTTTAATGACTTAAATCACTATATGTTAGTGTTAATATAAATAGATTTGGTTCCGAGTCCAATCAATATTTATAAAAATTTAAAACAATTATTTATTAAGGGCTGATGAAGGCTTTTATTAATTAATTAGACGTTTCATATAATTATTTATAAAAACTAAATAATAGAGTAAGTAATTATTTGAAATATTTTTGATTTGTAAATAATAATTTATAAGTTTGAAAAATAAGTTTTAAAAGAACTTATATTCAAAATCCATAATACAAAATGCGGATTCATCTGGTTTCGGACGAATCAATTATTTCAAACTTAAGAATATTATAAAAGAACAAATTAGTGATTAATTAGTAATCCCGATTTGTTAAAAAGAAGTTTAAATTTTTCACCTAACTACTGTAGCAATGTTATTATAGAAGGCCGATGATGAAAAAATCTTTACTTGATTACATCTTACGAGTACGTTTACCTATCACTTTATTTGTTATCATTGCCTCTTTTACCATTACTTATTTTGCAACTCGTGCGGAAGACTATGGTGTTGGGTATTCTCCTGTTCAACCGATCAACTTCTCTCATAAGTTACATGCCGGACAAATGGGGATTGATTGTGAATATTGTCATACCGGAGTTGAAAAATCACGGCATGCAATGGTACCGGCAGTTTCTACTTGTATGAACTGCCATTCAATTGCAAAAAAAGACAGCCCTGAAATTAAAAAACTTAGAAATTATTATTTCAATGATATTGCTTTACCTTGGGTAAGAGTTCATAAAGTACCGGATTTTGTTTATTTCAATCACAGTGTTCACATAAACAGCGGAATAAAATGTGAAAGCTGTCATGGAAATGTCAGACAAATGAGCAGAATAACTCAAGTAAGATCATTTACAATGTCTGATTGTTTAAATTGTCACAGACACGCAAAACAGGAATTACCTTATCTTAAAAATGTAAGTAACGGACCCGATAATTGTTTTGCTTGTCATCGTTAGTATGGAGTTAAAATGGAAATAGAAAAAGTACTTCAAAAAAAGTTTAAACGTAAAAATTTTTTTACTCCCCTAGGAATCGGATTGGCAGGCTATTTTGCTATGAAATCTTTTCCATTTAAACTTTTTAGCAATAGCAGATTATTAAAACAAGACGATCAGCAAAAAGTGAAAGTTCACATTAATTCACTTGCAGTCAGCAGAAAAAAAATAGGTGGTAGTAATGCCTGAAGTAGATGACGAATTAAATCAAAAAAATGATAAAGAAAATAAAGATCCTAATTATTGGCGCAGCCTTAGAGATTTATTCCGTGATACTTCATTATTTGAAGCTAATCAACCTGAATTTGCTGAGGGTGTTAAAGATGATTTTGAACCAGCCAAATTATCGGGGATATCAAGAAGAAAATTTTTAGCATTGGTTAGTGCTTCTGCCGCTTTAGCCGGAGTGGGGTGTTCGGATTATAGAAGTAAAGGACATATCATTCCTTATAATAAAATGCCCGAGGAAATCGTTGTTGGGAATCCAAATTATTATGCATCAACAAGTACGGTATGTGCTCATAGCTGCGGAATTTTAATTAAGACACGCGAAGGCAGACCAATTAAAGTCAGCGGCAACCCGGATCATCCTGTTAGTAAAGGAAAAACATGTGCAAAATGTGAAGCAAGTATTTTAAGTCTTTATGATCCGGAGAGACTGCAATTCCCGTTGAAAAAAAATCATAACGGTGAATTTAAAAAATATGACTGGAAACCTATTGATGATGAGATAATTGATAAATTAAATAAGGTTGGTGATAAGCAAATTGCTTTTGTATCTCATTCGATTATTTCACCAACCGGTAAAAAAGTGCTGGATGATTTTACAAAAAAATATCCTAATGCAAAAATATATTCTTACGAATTATTCAACGAACAAAATAGAAACTCAGCCTGGAAAAAATGCTATGGAAGTGATATTGCTCCTCTAATTAAATGGAATGATGCAAAAATTATAGTCGGATTAGAATCTGATTTTCTTGGAACTGACGGCAGCAAGGTTGAAACAGCTAGATTATTCGCAGAAGGCAGAGAAGTACATAATTTAGAAAAGTTTAATCGACTTTACGTTGTTGAAGGTAGTTTATCCGTAACTGGTATGAATTCAGACTATAGATTCAGACTCCGGCCGGATGCTCAATACGAATTTGTAATGTGTTTATTAAGTGAAGTTAGTAAAAGCGGAGTTGCTGTACCATTGGATGCTGAAACAATGGCTAATTATTCATTAAATAATTTTGCAAGTAAATACTCATTATCAAATAAGAATTTAAAATTATTAGTCAAAGATTTAGTTAATAACCGCGGTGTTTCAATAGTTTATGCAGGCAGAACATTACCGGAACAAGTTCATATCGCAGTTAATTTATTAAATGAAGCTCTTGGCAATTCCAAAATATATAGAGATGATTCGATCAATGTGAATGTCCTTGCGCAGTCAAAGTATGAAGAATTTGAAGAACTGGTATCGCAAATTAATTCCGGAAATGTTGGAGTCCTAATTCATTATGATTCAAATCCCGTTTTTCATTTGCCGCATGATTTAGGTTATGCCGAAGCTTTAAATAAAGTCCCTGTCGTAATTAGTTTTTCCGGCAATCAGAATGATTCCTCGGTTCTGGGAAATTACACACTTCCAATCAATCACGATTTTGAATCATGGGGAGATGCAAAAACAAGAACAGGTTTTTATTCGATGCAGCAGCCTGTTATCGATCCGATTTTCGATACAAGACAAAAAGAAGCAATTCTTCTTACATGGTTAAAAGGCAAACCGGTTGTTTATGATGATATGATTTATCATAAATACCTGATGGATAATTGGCAAAATAATATTTATCCGTCTCTAAATTCTAAAATGTCATTTAAAGAATTCTGGGTAGCCGCACTGCATGATGGTGTTGTTATTTTTGATGAGTCCCCGCAAAACTATGGAAGTTTCAACAAAAATGTTTTAACTGAATTACAAACTAAAAGAAAAACTTCATCAGATTATTTAGTGGTTCTTAGGGAAAGTTATCAAGCGGGCGACGGCAGATTTTTAAATAACGGCTGGATGCTGGAATTTCCTCATCCGATATCAAAAATTACCTGGGATAATTATGCTGCCGTTTCTCAAACTACAGCTAAGGAATTAGGCATTGAATCAAATGATAAAATACTGGTTGAAGTCGGAAATAGAAAGTTAGAAATACCTGCTTTCATTCAACCTGGAGCGGCCGATAAAACAATTACAATTGAACTAGGTTTCGGAAGAAAAACAATTGGAATAGTCGGAACTAACGTAGGGTTTGACGCAAATGTTTTAAGATCAAAATCCGGCGGAGTTTCACATTGGATTTATAACGCAAACAAAGTATCGAAAGGCAGCGGCAGTCATAAGCTGGTTT
>JBJKQE010000225.1:0-3843 GCA_046705645.1 Ignavibacteriaceae bacterium
CCGACCACCTGCTCCAAAGTTTCATTTTTCTTAGAATAAATATAACGCCCGATTTTGTTTCTAATTTTTTGTTCAATTTCCACCAATTTATTATTTGCTTTTTCTTCATTCTCTTCCTTAACAGTTATTCGAATTTTAACGCCAAATTGACTTGGAAGGAATGCTAATTTAGCATCTTTCAATAATTCATTTATATCACCTAACTTTTCATATAAAACAGATTCCGGAATCCCGGTTGTTAAAAGTGTTTCTCTTTTTTCCTTAAAGCCAATATTAATTAATCTTTCTTTCAATTCGGGAATTACAAATGACTCCATCATTGAAGCCATTTCAAACGGAACTCCCGGCATTACTACAAATATTTTAGTATCTTTTTCAATCCACAGCCCAGGTGCAGTGCCAAGTTCATTTCTTATTGTTTTTGCAATTTTGGGTACTAAGGCCTGGTCCATATTAATCTTGGTAAGTTCCCTTCCTCTTTTAGATAAAAGACTTTTAATATCTTCAAGAACTTCTTTATTTTGTACAAGTTCGGTATGAAAAAATTTAATAATACATTTTCTGGTTATATCGTCATGGGTTGGTCCTAATCCACCGGTAACAATAACTAGATCATTTTCATTCATACATTCTTTAAATTCTTTTAGAATATCCTCTTCTTTATCGGCAACGACAGAACTTTTTCTAAGATTTATCTGAATATTGGTTAATTGTTCACCGATAAATGCAGCGTTTGAATTAATAGTTTGTCCGATTAATATTTCATCGCCGATTGTTATTATATGAGCATTCATTATCAGCCAGTTTTACAATAAAGGTGAAATAATAAAAATTACAATTAAATGCACAACTATTAACGAGTATATCCCGGCAATAATATCGTCAATCATTATTCCCAACCCGCCGTTTAATCTTTCTAATTGCCTGGCAGGATAAGGTTTAATTATATCAAAGATTCTCCAAATAAAAAAAGCAATTATAGAAAAAACAATTTTTTTCGGCAGGAATAAAAGGGTAATCCACATTCCCACAACTTCATCAATAGTACATTCTGCAGGATCTTTGCCGTATAACTTCTCAAACTTTGTTCCCACATATATGCCATAAAAAATAAAAATAATTATAGCAGGAATCAAAATAAAAGTTTTTTCAAAGCCGGGAATATAATAAATTAATAATGCAGCAAAACTGCCGAATGTACCTGATGCAAAAGGGACGTAACCGGTATAGAAACCAGAACCTAAAAGTTTTTCAAAAAAATTAATTTTCACGTTTAAATATATTTTTAATCAGATTTCGATTTTGATAAAGATAAGTAATTCCTGAATGAAATGTAATTAAAGTAACAAAAAGCATAAAGAAATAAATGAAATATTCATTCATCAATATATTAAAAATCTTTTCATTTCCTGTATATATTTGGATTGTATTTTCACCCACATAAATAATTAATAAGTAATAAAGGAATACCATTTGTATAAAAGTTTTCAATTTTGCGTAATAACTTGTGGAAAAAGAATAGCCTTTGTAATCAGCAAAAGCTCGTAACCCTGTTATAGCAAAATCCCTAATAATAATTATAATAACCATCCAAAGAGGAACTATTTTTACAATCACAAAACCAATAAATGCTGCCGATGTTAAGATCTTATCTGCAAGCGGATCCCAGAATTTTCCCCAGTTTGTAATATAATTAAATTTCCTGGCAAGCCAGCCGTCATACCAATCTGTTAAGGCTGCAATTATATAAATGCCGATAGATATCTGTTTTAACAGCGGGTCCGGTAATAAGAAAAGTATCAAAAAAACAGGAGATAAAATAATCCTTAAAACAGTTAATTGATTTGGAAGAACCATAAATTATACGCTTGATGTTTAATTATTTGCCAGAAATTCCAAATAAGTAAATTCATAAATTCCAGTATTATGACCATCTTTCCAAGTAATTCCCACAGCGTAATTACCGATAATATTAAGATTCTTTATTGATATCTGATCGGACATGTAAAATGGAATATATGAATCGCTTTGATTTTCTCTATAATCAACACAAGTTGCACAAGGACAAAGTCTTCTAAGTTTGCTCAAATTAATTTTATTTACCGAGTTATCCTCCCATTTAATCATTAAGTCCTTATTATTTAGAACCTTAATCTGGATCGGTTTCATTTAAATTATTTTTTCTCCGGTCAATTTGAACAAGACTTCCAAATATTTTTCACTCGTTTTTCCGATTATGTCCTCGGGTAGATGCGGAGGCGGAGGCTGTTTGTTAAAATTAATTGAGAGCAAATAATCCCGCACAAACTGTTTATCATAACTTTCCTGAGATCTTCCCTTTTCGTATTTATCTTTAGGCCAAAATCTGGAAGAATCGGGTGTTAATAATTCGTCAACAATGATTACTTCATTTTTATAAAATCCAAACTCCATTTTAGTATCGGCTATAATTATACCTTTACTCAAAGCAAACTCAGAAGCTGATTTATAAATATCTATAGTTGCTTTACTTATTTTATTTACAGTTTTACTGTCGGTTATTTTTTCAGCTTCGCTCAACGAAATATTCTCATCGTGTAGACCTATCTCTGCTTTTGTTGAAGGTGTAAATAACGGCTCAGGAAATTGTTCAGATTCAACCAAACCAGCCGACAAACCGATTCCTGAAATTTTGCTGGTCTTTTTATAATCATTCCATCCTGAACCCGTAATATATCCGCGGACAATACATTCTATCGGAATAACTTCTGCTTTTCTTACAAGCATGGATCTTCCTTTAAGATCTTCAGAATATTCCAAGCATTCTTTGGGAAAATCATTTATATTAGTACTAATCAAATGATTGCTAATTATTGTTTTTGAAAAATTAAACCAAAATTCAGATATCTTTGTTAGAACCTGGCCTTTATACGGAATTCCTTGTGACATAATTACGTCAAATGCAGAAAGTCTGTCGGTCGAAACTATTAAAAAGTACTCACCAACATCATAAATATCCCTAACTTTGCCTCTCTTAACTAATTTAAGATTCGGAAAATTTGTCTGTAAAACGATTTTTGTTTTCATAATATGTAGTTTTTATTTTATTGAAAAGAATAGTTGTAAATATAAAGAGTGATTACTGTTAATTCAAAGAGAATGAAAAAATATTAGAACAAAAATGGACTGCGATACAAAAGTGTAAATTTAATTGTAAAATTAAATGATAAGTATTATTAAATCAGATTGTAAAAGTAAATTGACAAGTTAATCACATTTTATAAAAATATATCGAATTTTATATAAATACCTCAAAGTCTCAAGATTATTATTTATAAGTGAAGGTGAAAAATTATTTATTAATTTATTTAGGAGCAATATGATATTTTATTTTAATGCTATATAATGCCATAATAGCTTTTCTATTGCATCAACCAAATAACCAGAATTAAGAAATTATTAAATGTTTATTGTTAAGTAGAATTTAAGTAAAAATGAAATAATGATTTCGTGAGATAATAAGATAAGCTACAAGCTGAAAAGGATTTTAGTTTCCGGTATATCTTCTAGAATTCTTTCTTCCTTATATGGAGAAACAAACACCTTTTTATAACTTTCAACTGCTTCTTGATGAGAATTATATGTATCAAAAACACTAAGTGATTTTACAACGTTATTATCTAAATTATATCTGTTCTTAGGGAGCACGATTTTTAAATTGCCGCCGAGAATTATTAATCTTTTTAACGAAGAAATTAGCACGCTTAAAAATACGGGATCAATATAATTGCACTCAGACAAATCAATAATAACTTTTTTAAATTCTTTTTCAATTTCCCAATCCAATACATGTTTTAATCTTTC